>JBJMGL010000467.1:0-5296 GCA_045807985.1 Bryobacteraceae bacterium | reverse complement strand
CAAAGCAGAATTCATCTCCGGGTTTTCATGGGACTGCGGTAGCACAGGGCGGCAGTTTCAATACCGTAGGCGGTTTCCTCTCCGGGCAATATGTTGCGGGACGCACGACAGCCTCCGCGGCGGCTCAAGGTTTTCTGACTGACCGCTATCTTGATCCGCCTGTAACGGAGAACTATTCTAATCACGCTTCAAACACATCTTTCACCGCCGCCTTGGAACGTGATTTCAGCGACTCGAACCATCTGCGCTTATCAGCCGCCCACCGTCAGACACGATTCCAAGTTCCAAATGATTTATTGCAGCAGGCCGCCGGTCAACGCCAGGACCGCACCAGCGGAGACTCGGAAGGAACGGTTTCCTACCAGCACATCTTTTCTTCCGCGCTGGTAGGAGCAGTCCGGGGAAAGGTGCGCGATGTAGGCGCGCAATTGTGGTCTAATCCTCTATCAACGCCGATTCTGGCGCATCAGGATCGCGGTTTTCACGAGGGGTATCTGAATGCCAACCTCGCTGGCCAATGGAGGCGGCATGATTGGAAAACCGGGGTGGAAGCACGCTTCGCCTCCGTTCGGGAAGAGTTCGGATACCACATCGCTGCTTATGGCGACAACTCGGATAGCTATCGATTCTTCGACCGCGATTTGCCCACAAACTATGAATACACGGGGCATTCTCCGGATCGTGAGCAGGCTGCCTATGCGCAGGACACAATTCGTTTAGGCAATTTCACGGCGAGCATAGGGCTGCGGTTTGATCGTTACGCATTATTAGTCAAGGAAACGGGTTGGAGTCCACGTTTGGGTGTTTCGTGGAACGTTCAACCGCTTGGATTGGTCCTGCACGCCTCTTATGACCGGACGTTTGGCACGCCGCCTTTTGAAAACATTTTAGTCTCGGCGGCTCCCACAACGCGCTTCGATCAAGGGTTGTATTTGCCGGTTCGTCCATCGCGCGGCAATTATTATGAAGGCGGTCTCACGCAAGCGCTGGGGAAGCGGGTTCGCCTTGATGCGAGCTATTTTCATCGAAGCATACGGAATTTTCAGGACGATGACTTACTTTTAAACACGGGTGTTGGCTTCCCGATTACGTTTCAGCATGCGACGGTTCGCGGAACGGAAGTGAAACTTTCGGTGCCGCGCTGGGGGCGATTCTCGGGCTATTTGAGCTATGCCAATACAATTGGAATTGCTCAATATCCTATCTCCGGCGGCTTGTTTCTTGATGACAGCGCGGAAGAATTACTAAGCTCGACAGGGCGCTTTTCGATTACGCAGGATCAGCGCAATACGGCGCGGGCTTGGGCGCGATATCAAATCTCGAAGCGGCTTTGGACGGCCTGGAGCGCTTTCTATAATAGCGGGCTTCCGACAGAGGGAGGGGATGAACTGCCGGACCGTGAGTTTCTGGAGTTGGAGTATGGCTCGAATGTGGTAAATCGAGTGAATTTCAGCCGGGGCCGCGTCCGTCCTTCTTTTTCGCTCAATGCCTCGATTGGCGTGGATTTGTGGCGAGCAGAACAGCGTTCCATCACGTTGCAGGCAGATGTGATGAATTTGACAGACCGGCTTAACCTGATTAACTTTACCGGCCTGCTTTCAGGCACTGGTATTGGACAGCCGCGCAGCGCGGGCTTTCGTTTGCGCGCTGATTTTTAAATCGTTTTCCTGCCGTATACTGCTGTCACGAAATATTAACGCCTTTGCAACGCTCTGACAACCTACTTTCGTTAGCTTCGACAGTGGGGGCTAAGGTTGAGGATTATTACACCGATCCTGTTAGGGATCATTCTTTCTATTTCATCGCTGTTTGCTCAAACCAGCACTGGGCGGATTGCAGGTACCGTGACCGACCAGTCGGGTGCCGCCGTTAAGGGTGTATCAGTGACGGTCGGTGACGAGCGCACTAACCAGGAACGCACGGCGATTACAAATGACGACGGCAATTATGCATTTACTGGATTACAGCCGTCAAGCTATACGTTACGAGCTTCGCAGAGGGGATTTTCCAACACGGAAGTGAAAGCAGTAAACCTACAGGTGGGCCAAGAGATCCGGCGCAACCTGGAGTTAGCGGTTAGGGGTACGTCTTCGGTGGTGAACGTCGAAAGCGGGGCCATCGATGCCATCAATCAGAGCGATGCCAAGATCGGCGTCAATGTTTCGGAGCGCGAAGTAAGCAATCTTCCATTGAATGGACGGCAGGTTTCGCAGTTGTACCTGCTGACTCCGGGAGCGGTAAATAGCGGCAGCGGAACGTATGACAACATTCGCTTCAGCGGCCGATCTAACCAGCAAAACATTGTTCGCTATGACGGTGTCGAGGCTTCTTCGATCATCGATGCTTCACCGGGTAATTTGAATGGCGAAAACACTTCGAACTTCCGATTACAAAATAGTTTAGAAAACATTCAAGAGTTCCGGGTGGACAGCAGCAACTACCCGGCGGAATACGGAACCGGCACGGGCGGACAGATTAGCGTCATCACAAAATCGGGTTCTAATAATTGGCACGGTTCGTTGTTCGAATACAACCGTAACAACTTTTTCGATGCGCGGAATTTTTTCACTCCTGGATCAAGCCCGGATAAGTTGCGCTTGAATCAATTTGGCGGTTCGCTCGGCGGAAAGATCATCGCCGACAAGCTGTTCTTCTTCGGCAGCTACGAGGGTCTGCGGCAGCGCACAGCCAGCCCGTTTGTGGAAACCACGTTGAGCGCGGCCGCGCGTAATAGTTCAACGCTCTCTCCTGCCATTCGACCATTACTTTCGGCTTTTCCGGTCGGCCAATTTTCAACAAGCAATCCTTTGCTCGATGTGGTTTCTGTTCTTGGTCCAGGTTTGGTGGATGAGGACTATGGCGGTATCCGGTTCGACTACAACATCAGCGACCGCTATAAACTTTATGTGCGTTATTTCCGCGATCAGGGGAATTCTTCGCAGACCCAGAACTCTACGTTGAGTCAGTATAATCAGACCGTTGTTCCGCAAAACGGCGTAATTACTCTGACTCAGACGCTCACGCCGACGATTCTGAACGAGACGAAGTTCGGCGTGAATTCCGTGAAGGAGAGAGTCGCGGGACGCCCTGGGCCGAGTCCTGGCGTGGATCTTACGGGCGTAACTCTAAATCTGACTGGCGGTGTGGCTTTGGGAGGCATTGCCGGTCAGACTGGTAACGCTGCGATTGCAACTCCTACGGGACTGATCCGGTTATCGAGCGCCTTTAATGGGCGCGGCGCTCCCTACACGAACTACTCGCTTTCGGGAATTGATAATTTGTCAATTACCAAAGGCAATCACAACATGAGATTTGGCGTTGAGTTCCGGCCGATTACGCTCTACAACGATCAACAAGGCGGCACGACGTATAGCTTTAACAACGTTAACGATTTCCTGGCGAATCGGCCCGCCACGATTGCTTTCAATGGCGACCTGAGCGCATTAAGCCCGTTTACGGGGCTCTCCGGCAATGCCAAGCTGCAGCAGATGTACTACATCGGTTACGCGCAGGATGAATGGCGTATCCGGCCTAACTTCACGATGAACTACGGCCTGAGATATGAGTACTACGGCGTGCTTTCAGAAGCGCGTAACAAGAACGTGTTCTTCGATATTCCGAGGGTAATATCATCCCGCGCTATGCCGGCAATTGGTATAGCAGTTCTACCAAGAACTTCGGGCCTCGCCTTGGCTTTACGTGGTCCCCGCTGGCTTCAAACAATAAAACTGTTTTGCGAGTGGGCGCTGGATACTATTATGGTCCGGGCCAGACAGAAGACCAGTTGCAACCGGAAGCCAATGATCGCATCGGCACAACGCTTTCCTCGTCGGCTGCGAATCAGTTAACTTATCCGCTGAACATCGCGTCGGTTTATGCGAACTACAACGTTAATAGTCCGACGCTTGGCTATCAGCCTCGCGCTTATGCGCCGGGATACCGCATCCCGGAGCGTGTGCTTTCCTATTCGTTCTCGGTGCAGCAACAATTGCCGGACTCAACAGTGCTCACTTTGGGGTACGTCGGCAGCCAGGGCCGTAACCTGTTCCTGCGTTCCATCACAAACAAGATTACAGGTGTGACCCAGAATCCAACGACTGGCGCTGGAACCAGTATCCGAGAGTTCGGTGGACGTTTTGCGGAGATTGACTACAAAACGAGCGGCGGCAATGACAACTACAATGCACTTCAGATAGCTGTGAATCGCCGTTACTCCAAAGGCCTTACCATGGGCGCACAGTACACCTGGGGCCACTCGATTGGCAATAGCGCCGGGTCCAATGAGGCGAACACCGCCGGTAACCCGTTCAACTTCCGGGCGGATTATGGAAATAATAATTTCGACATCCGGCAGAGCTTAAATGTAAACGTGCTTTACGAGCTGCCGTATGGACGCGGCAAGCAGTTCGGCGGCAATGCTTCAAGGGCGCTCGATCTTGCTTTGGGAGGATGGCAGCTCGGCGGCGTTCTCAATGCGCGCTCCGGCGTGCCGATTGACGTTCAGATCACGCGTCCGGATCTCGCTTACGTTGATAACCGGAATGGGAACGTTTACACCAGTCCTGTTATTGTTAACGGGCAAGTGGTTACTACAGCAGTGATAAACACCCTTGGTGGCGGCGCCTCGCGCCAGGTACGGCGGCCCGATGTAGTGCCGGGTGTTGAGCCGATCCTGTTCAACAATGGGCTTGCTTACGTCAATCCTGCGGCTTTCGCCGTGCCAAGACCGGGAACGTTTGGCAACTCGGCCCGTAACTCACTGGCAGGACCGCCCCTGGCGCAACTCGATATCACGCTCAGCAAGAAGTTTAATGTCACAGAACGAATGAACATTGAGCTTCGCGGCGAGGCTTACAACATCACGAACCACACGAACTTTGCCAATCCCGGCAATGTTCGATTGGGTACGGGAATCGGTGCTGGTCCCACCACGGCTAATACCATTCAGCCTGGACAGCCATTTACCACAGCGGCAGCGGGCGGGAACTTTGGTGTTCTGAACTCGACGGTATCGAACCAGATTGGTTTGGGAACAGCGCGCCAGCTACAGTTGGCGCTGCGCGTGAACTTCTGAGAAAGAAGAACGGGTGGAGAGAGCAGAAAGATGAGCCTTCTTTGATTTACTGCCGAGCAGCATCCGCTTTCTGGTCATGCAGAGTCTGGGAAGCATGCTGTGTGAGCTGAAGAAGCAACTCTCGCACATGGCTTGTGTCAGCTATGCTGTATGCCGCCCTACTCGGTCCTCCTCCCACGTGAATCGTCCAGGCATTTCCGGGAAGGTGCGCGAACAGGTCTT
>JBJMGL010000466.1:0-5956 GCA_045807985.1 Bryobacteraceae bacterium | reverse complement strand
TGCGGGCGGTGACATCGCCAATGTCGGCGGAGGAAACCAGCGTGCCCAGGTCGTCGGAGATCCGTATTCGGGATTCACTCAGAGCCGTCTCCAATGGTTCAATACCGCCGCTTTCGCACTTCCTGCTAACTACACGTTTGGTAATGCCGGAAGGAACAGTTTGTTCGGGCCCGGTCAGACCAACATTGACTTCATCACATTCAAAGACTTTGCTTTTACCGAGACTATGAAGCTGCAGTTCCGGGGCGAGTTCTTTAATGTGATGAATCACCCCAGATTTGGGCTGCCGAATAACAATGTTCAAAATTCCGCATTTGGCACCATTACCACTGCGGGCGCGCCCCGGGATATTCAGTTTGCATTAAAATTCTTGTTTTGATGGTTGCGCTTACGGCTTTCTTTCTGTTGTCCCCCCTTCTGGGGTGCGACGAGAGTCTAAAGTCTGCTGCTATTGCCCTCCAGCAGCACGAGTTTGAAAGAGCGAAGGCAATTTTGGAAGCTGCGCCTCAGGGCTGTTCTCAATCGTCTTACTTCTTTGAATTGATGGGAGCCGCGAAAAGCTTATCCGGCAACTCACTCGGCGCGGAGGAAGCATTCCGGAGAGCTGTCTCCCTCGATCCGAGATCAGCGCAGCTCCAAGCTAATCTCGGCATTGTCTGTCTCCAGAACCATCATGTCAATGAGGGCATCGCGGCACTGGAACAATCTGCTGCTCTTGGATCTTCTGATTCCCGTGTGCTCTTTACCCTTGGTTCATTGCTTGGGGAGCGTGGTAACTACGGGAAAGTGGTTGAATACCTGAGCAGAATACCCGACGGGGATGTGGATGACGCCGTCAGCTTCAACTTAGGGCTGGGTTATTCACACTTACACCAGTTTGATAAAGCCAGACAAGCCTATTTCAAGGCGATCGATCACAGGCCAGGGCACGTCGAGGCGTATTTCCGGATCGGTCTCGACTATGCCGCGCTTGGAGAGCCGCGAAAGGCAATACCATGGCTTTTTCGCGCCCGGGAACTTGGTACGGACCGCCCGGAGATCGCCTATGCTCTGGTCGAACAACTCCTCCGCCTTAAGTACACCAAGACAGCGGAAGAAATAATCAATGCTGCCCTGGAGAGAAGCTCTATTGATCCTCTGCTGATTGTTGCATCCGGTGATGTACTTCAACAGAAAGGAGATCACACTGCCGCCGTTTCCAAGTACCAGGATGCAATTGGCCAGCACCCGCATTTGCCTGCGGCCCTTATCGGGCTTGCTCAAGTGGCGGTTTCGAAGGGAAAGGACCAAGAAGCGCAAACCTATCTCCTCGAAGCGCTTGCCGCTGACCCAGCCAATTCGTCAGCAAATGGCCAACTCGGAATCCTGGAAGGCCGCCGGGGTGATTGGGTATCCGCTGCCGCTCACCTGAAAAGTGCTTGGGAGGCAGATCAGTCAAACGCCCTCATAGGACTTGAATTGGCGCGGGCCTTGCGGCACTGTGGCCAATTCTCCAATGCCCTTCGGACTTTGAGATCATTGGAGCCCCGGATGGGTGACTCCAGTCCTTTCCATCTTGAGTTGGCGACGCTCTACGTTCAGCTTCACCGAACTGCCGACGCGCAAACGGAACGCGTCATCGTAGCGAACCTTCAATCCCAAGCACACCAGGAATTGCGTTTTGAAGACTCTCAAACATATGTACATTGAAATGGTGCGTCCTTCCATTTGCTTCTTGGTATGTGCGGGCTCTTTGTTATGCCAAAGCTCGCAAGGACAAACACCGTGCGATGTCACCGCGGAGTTCGCATCGGCAAAGCGTATGCTCCAAACGAAGACTTACGATGATGCGGCGGCGACCCTGAACAGATTGAAAGGGTGCGGCAATTTGTCGCCTTTGCAGGTGTTCGAGATAGGATGGCTGTACGGTCGCGCGCGTCATTTCAAGGAAGCTCTCAGCGTATTTCAATCGGTCCCGGACGACGTGCCTGACCGTCCAAGCCATCTGTATGCAGTAGCTCTTAGCGAATTTGAGCTAGCTAACTACAAGGGTGCGGTCGGGGCGCTAAAAACTCTGGAAGCGGAAGGAAACTTAAGTCCGGAATCGGCGAATCTTCTGGCCGTTTCCTATTCAAAGCTTGCTCTCTATGAGCAGGCTCAGTCAACGTTGACAGAGGAAATCAAGCGCCATCGAGAGGACCAGCCAGCATACCTGAACCTGGTTACGCTCTATGCCGATCAGGACCGGTATGCGGAAGCTGCAAAGATTGCCTCTGATGCTGTACAGGTATTTCCTGAATCTGCTGAAGTCTTAGTTGTTCGTGGCGCTGCTAATACTCTGATTGGACAATTGGAGAAGGCATACGAAGATTTCTCGGACGCGATCAGGCTTGCTCCGGATTGGGCCGACCCACGATTTTTCCTCGCTCTCACGAGGTACAAGCAGGGCAAGTTCACGGATGCGATCAACTCTCTTGAGCTGGCTAACCGGCGCGGGATCGCCGATTCAGATCTGCACTATCTGCTCGCCGAATGTCTGCTGAAGCTGAGCGCCACGAATACGCAGGCCGCCATGCGTGAACTTAATAAGGCCGTCGAACTGAATAGTAATTCTGTTTCCGCGCGGGCTTTACGAGGAAAGCTGCTCCTTGAGACGGGTAACATCAAGGACGCCATGGGCGACCTCGAACGAGCGCATCAGCGCGATCCTGGCTCTCGGACTGCTGCGTATAACTTGGCGCGGGCTTATCAGAAGTTAGGAAGAAAGGAAAATGCACAACTCCTTTTTGAGCAACTCCGAAGCGGGAGAACAGATGCTATGAGCGAGTTAAGCCAGCGCAGATTGAACGAAGTCCTGATACGGAGGGAAGTGCAACCTTGAACAGTTTGCCTCTTGTTTTTGCCCTGGCTCTGGCCTATCACTCGAATGGTGTTACGGCGGAGGCGCACATAAAAGCTGCCGTTACTGCTTATAACCAGGCGAGAGCCGCTACGGCGGAAAATCACTTCGCGGCAGCGATTGAATCTTTTCGAAAGACTATTGAAATAGAACCCACCTTTGAGGAAGCGCACGAAGGGCTGATTAAAGCTTGTCTTGATTCCGGTCAACAATTGGAAGCAGCAGCAGTAATTACAAGGTTCCTGGAAATTGAGCCAAACGCTTCGCGATATCGCCTGGTTCTCGGTCAGATTCTGCTGGAACTCAAGCAGCCGGAACGAGCACTTGCCCAATTCTCGTTTATCCTGAAGGCTGATCCATTCAATCCTGACGCCCTGCTAGGCTTTGCAACCGCCGCCAATCAAGCCGGTCTGCCTGACAGAGCTGCCGAAGCGATGGAGCGTGGGAGGGCGCGCTATCCGACGGATAACCGTTTTAAGAACACTCCGCGCCTCAAGAATCCTAATTGATCACCAAGCATCACGGTTGCTGATCGTGACCCGGTAGTAGGGCTTATCTTTTTCGCCCGGTTCCATCTTGAATTCCTCGGATGTTTTCGCCGGATCATATCCGCGCCACAGCCAAGTCAAAGACTCAGGAAGGTCAATCGCCGCCTGCGCGGAATCATGCGTCGCTAGACCGAACCGGAAGTGAAAATCATACTCGCGCATCTTCAGTGAGTTTGCAAGCTGAATATTCTGCAGCGGCCAGGACCCATGATTATTCTCAAGATCATCTGTTCCATCGCTCATCCAAATGCGAATATTGCGCTTCGGCATTTTGCGGACCATGAACGGATACAGATTGCCCCCATCAAGCTTTTCTTCCGGATGCCACTGAATCGAGGTATAGCTGCCAATCGTTGAATGCACCCGGCTAAACTTGTCCGGCATAAACCAAGCCGAGTTCAACGAACAAATACCGCCTGACGACTCGCCTGCAATCCCACGGCTGTACCCATCCGGGCGCAATTTGTAAGCCTTTTCCACCTCTGGAAGCACCTCTTCCAGTAAAAACCGGTTATAACGATCACTCACTGTGTCGTATTCAATCGAACGCATTGCCTTGCCGTCAGGAGCAAATCCCGGCGCAATCAAAATGTGAACCATCGGAGGAATCAGCTTTTGCGCCACTAGATTCTCCGTCACCGTAAATAACCGGAGCCGCGAATAATCGCCGACCTGTGCGTAATGCTGCGGATCACCGGAAACTAAACTCTGTCCATCCTGCCAAACCATCAGCGGAGCCGGAACATTTGGGTCCACGCCGGGTGAAGCATAGTACCAGAAATCCGCTTTCATGCCGTCATAGATCCTGCTCGTAATACTATGCTTCTCGCTCAACTTGCCGCGCGGCACGCCCGTCTTCGGATAAGAGTCAGGATTATAGCCAGGTACATCCGACCGGTTAGTAACAGGCTTGCCATCCGCATAATACTGATACGCATGAGTTACCCCAACGCGCATCTTCACTAGCCGCATCCAGAGATTTGAACCGGCAATTTTCGTCATCGCCAGCGGAGGCTGCCCATCGACCGAAACGCCAGTCTCCGAGGCAGAAACCGGTGCTGCTGTCGGAGAGGGTGTCAAATCACTGGCAAACAGATAATCTTCGCCCCACACTGCTGTACCCCCGTGCGGCGAAAGCGTGTTGGTAACCAAGCCTGCCAAACCTGGCGATGCCGCCCCACTCCGCGCAGCCTCAATCAACTGCTGCATGGGATTCTCCTGTGCCTGTACAGGCAGCAGCACACAAAACACAGCGATAGTGAGTCGTCTCATGAAAGGCGCTGTTTTGATGACCGGGAGCTTAAGTCAAATCAGTCAGATAATTCAAGCGGCCTAAGCCATCGCCAAGTTTGTCAGTCGAAACGCCCATGGTGTCCAGCATACTGAGATACAGATTCGCCACCGGAGTAGCTTCCGCAAAGCGGACGTGACGGCCACTTCGGACTACCCGGCTTCCTCCAGCCAGCAGCACCGGAAGATTGTCGTGGTTGTGGCGGTTACCATCACTGATGCCGCTGCCATAAACCACCATCGTATGATCCAGCAAAGTGCCATCCCCGTCGGGGGTCGCTTTCAGCTTGCGAAGGAAGTAGGCGAACTGCTCCATATGATGCCGGTTCACCTTCGCAATTTTGTCCATCAAAGCCGGATCATTGCGATGATGCGAAAGCCCATGGTGTCCTTCCGGAACACCAATCTCACGGTAAGCGCGAGTACTGCCCTCACGCGCCATCATAAACGTGGAGATGCGCGTCACATCCGTTTGCAGCGCCAGCGCCATCAGGTTAAACATGAGCTGCGCATGTTCAGCAAACTCCAGCGGTATGCCGTCCGGTTTCGCCATGGTCGGCACCGCCAGCGTGTTTTCCGCCGCTTGCTTCTCGGCCATTTGCACCTGCCGCTCCACTTCCCGCACCGCCGTCAGATATTCATCCAACTTCCTGCGGTCCGTCGATCCTAACCCGCTTTGCAGGCGCTTCGTGTCATCAAACACCATATCGAGGATGCTCTGATCGAAGCGCGCGGAACGTGCTCTCGCCGCCGGATCGCCAGCATCCTCTTCGCTTCCAAACAAGCGCTCGAATACCGCCCGTGGATTCACTTCCGGCGGATTCGGCACTGTCGGACTCCGCCACGAAATACTGTTCACGTAAGCGCAGCTATAGCCAGAGTCGCAATTACCCGCCAGATGCCCGTCCTCGCACCCTAGCTCTAGCGAAGCCAGTCTGGTCGCCGAGCCAATCTTTTGAGCCGCTACCTGATCAACCGAGATACCAACCGAGATATCCGACCCTGCCGTCTTTTTCGGATGCACGCCCGCCAGGAAACTAGCCGAGGCACGCGCATGATCCCCCGGTCCATCGCCCAGCGCCTCGCCCGTATGATCCATCAAACCGCTCAGCACCAACACATCATCCTGCAAAGGCGCGAGCGGTTCCAAGATTTTCGGCATGGTGAACGACCGCCCCAGCGCTTCAGGCGTCCAGTTCCGCATGTCAACTCCATTGGGAACATAAACAAACGCCATGCG
>JBJMGL010000465.1:0-2377 GCA_045807985.1 Bryobacteraceae bacterium | reverse complement strand
CCGTCCTACGACTTCGCGCGGATAACGCCCTCCAGGGCCAATGCAGCAGTGGTTTTATTGGGGGAACCCGAAAATAATACACAGTATCAAGTGCCCACTGTGCCCTGGACGGATCGTTATCCGTATTTCCTAAATACAGTGTTAATTGGGGCCGTAGCGGTCATGGGCTACATTACTTGGCGATTCCTCATGAAGCTGAAAGCTGCCTGAATCAACTAACGTGGACACAGGGCCGATGCTTTTCATCAGGAATGGCGCGCCGGATGACTTCGTGCGTAAGCGGGGCCGCATCGCCTTCACCAAGAAACAGGAAGCGAAAGAGATTGCCAATCGGATTGCCTTCGGTCCATTGGAAGTAGCCGTGCGGATTGCGGCCGGTTGTTTGTTCCAGGTGAATGAGCGTGGCTGCAATGGCATTCGCCACCACTGGGCTTCTTCCGCGTAGAACAGCGTGCTTGCCGATCCGTTCACCGGTTATTTTTAGCGTATCTTCAAACTCCGAGGCATCGCCAAGTTCCAGCTCGAGAAAGTAGAGACGCTCGTGTGGGTCGAGGTTGTGAGCGGAACGGATACTTTGATCTACGCGGTCAAGATCTTGTTCTGTGCCTTCGATTGCTTTGCGGGCAATAATACGGATGATTTGATCTTCGTCTTCCGCCAGCAACTCCTGGGCCGTTGCGTCCAGTTCAACACTTGTAATACGAAGTTCAGTGGAGCGCATGGCTCTTGAAATCAGTGAGGTTGACACGATTGAGGCAATGAAGAAGAAAGAGATTTTAAGGCCCTCAGGACGCTCGTAGATGTTCAGCAAGGTTGTATATGTAAAAACAATCGCGATAAATAGAAAGGGCCATCGCAGGCGAGTGTTCCAGACAGCTATGGTTACGGCTATCGCGGCTGACGTAATTAAGACGAGTACGCCCGTGGCATAAGCACCGCCTTGGGCATCAACGTTTGCGCGGAAGAGAACCGTTACTACGACGGAGATTGCTAAAAAGACCAGTACTAGGGGCCGGGATGCGCGTGCCCATTCGGGAGCCATTCCGAAACGCGGCAGGTACCGTGGAATCAGGTTGAGGAGGCCAGCCATGGCGGAAGCGCCAGCAAAAGCAAGGATCAAGATGGTGCTGAAATCGTAGATTGTTCCAAATTTGTTTCCAAGGTATTTGTGAGCCAAGTAAGCAAGCGCACGACCGTTTGCTTCACCGCCGTCCTTGAACTTGTCCGGCTCAATCAGAAGTGTTGTAACAATGCTGGTTGCGATCAGGAAGACGCTCATGATCACGGCTGCCGTAACGAGGAGCTTGCGGGTGTTCCGGACACGGTTATTCACGTCAGTGCCCTCAATCAGCGGCATGACTGCAACGCCTGTTTCGAATCCCGATAATCCAAGGGCCAGCTTTGGGAACAGAACAAGCGAAATGCCCAGCATCGCTAACGGATTGCTGTACTGAGTGGAGAGAGAATTTATCCAGCTTGGGAGAGCGTGCGGGTGTCGAAGGACTTCCCAAAGTCCGACAACGGTCACTATTATATTCAGGCCAAGGTATAAGGCGACCAAAACGACAGCTACGCCAATTGCTTCTTTGAAGCCCTTAAGAAAGATAGCTCCTAAAAGGCCGAGCAATAAAAGCGTAACTGCCATCTGACTTTTCATCCATGCGGGAGTGAATGGATTTTGGGTGAAATGAGCAGCGGCATCAGCAGCCGAAAGGGTAATGGTGATCACGAAGTCTGTTGTTGCGAAACCGAGCAGGACCAGAACAAAGGTTTTGCCGCCCCATTGAGGAAATAAGCTTTGGAGCATGGCTATGCTTCCCTGGCCGTTGGGACTTGCTTCGGCAACACGTTTGTAAACAGGAAGCGCACCGAATAAAGTCACGAGCACCAGAATGAGCGTGGCGAACGGGGAAAGAGCACCCGCTGCCAAGGCGGCGATCCCAGGTTGATAGCCTAAGGTGGAAAAATAATCGACACCCGTAAGACACATCACACGCCACCAGGGATGATGTTTTTCCGGTTCGCCCCTGACACCTTTCGGCAAACGTAATTCAGCTAACAACCAATCAGAAATAATCACGAGTCAGTATGTGCAGTTTATGGCTGAGCTTCAGCGCATCTGTAATACAAGGAGTTGAGAGTGTTGGAGGTCGGCAGCCCACGTGTGAAAGGATAGCGAAAAGACAGCCTCCACTGTTCACAATCTTGTTTTAAACAGAACTGCGCCCGCGAACGAAGTGTATGATCAGCGAAATTGCTGCGATGACGAGAATGAGGTGTATCAGACCGCCCGCAACATGGAATGCCGTCCAGCCGAGTAGCCACACAATCAAAAGAACGAAAAATATAACGAGAAACAGTGAATTGCGTAACATGT
>JBJMGL010000464.1:0-11933 GCA_045807985.1 Bryobacteraceae bacterium | reverse complement strand
TCGCTGGCGCATCAAACCTACCTGACCGGAGCGCCTTTCATGCGGGCGCTGTTCATGGATTTCCCCCATGATCCGAATGTCACCGATCTTCGCAACGAGTACATGTTCGGCCCTGCCTTCCTGGTCGCCCCAGTTACTACGCAGGGCACCATGAGCCGCCCCGTCTACCTGCCCGCCGGTACGGACTGGTTCAATTACTGGACCAATGAAAGGGTTAAAGGCGGCCAGACGATTAATGTCAACGCTCCCATCGACCAGATCCCGCTGTTTGTTCGGGCCGGCTCGCTCATTCCCATTGGCGAACCCATCGAGAACACCACGCGAAATCAGGCCATCGCCCAAGTCCGCGTCTATCCGGGAGCCGGCACCACTTTCACGCTCTACAATGACGACGGAAGGACTTATGACTATGAAAAGAACGGCGGTAGTGAAACCCGCCTCCAGTGGGACGACAATGCCCGCAAGCTCACCCACGAAGGCCCTTCTGCCTGGACCAAACCAGACGCCGAGCTGATCGAAATCATCAAGCGCTGAATCACCCGGATCTATCAGAACTGAGTTTCGCGGGTGGCCACCGCTTGCCTAACTCATTTTGATCATAGGGACTCGCTCACTTACCCTGGGCAGCGTGGGAAACTCTGTGTACGGCTCCGATTGATACCAGTAGGCGACCGAGTAAAAGCAATCGCCCCGGTCGTTCGCATGCCCGTGCTCAATCGTGTGCTTCAAGTACTTCTTAAAAGTGATTGGGTTATCCGCATGCCAGCGATAAAGACAGTAACGCCCTCCTGTCCTTTCGGCAGCGGACATCAGGTGGGCACCATTATAAAGGTGAGCAAACGGTACCGCGCCATCGCGGCCGCCGAAATCCCATGCCCCGCAGAAATAGTCCTCTGATCCCGTTCCCGTGATGGCTGGTTTCGACTCTTCGTCGATAAAAACCATCTCGTCACCCTCACCCATCCAGTTCTCGCTATTTTGAAGAACACCCAAGGTAACGCCCATTAGATGACCGCTTCCTCGTGTCTCCATAAACACGTAATTCTGTTTGCCGTCGGGGTTTAATTTCTTATCCGGAGACGGATAGGTAGCCGCCGTGTTGGGAGTTGCCTGCCGGTACTGCGCATGAAAGTACAAGCTCCGCTCGGGTAAGGAGGGAACCAGTTGATAATCGATGTTGGAATAAAAGGCGCCAACATTCTTTGCCCCGTCATTTGTGACCGTGATGCGCGCCGACTTGCGAAAGGGCATGGCGAAATAGGAGTTCAACGCCTTCACGGAAGAGCAGTTCAAAAAAGCCGACTGGTACACATTGTATTGCCCTAGATTGAGACCGAAAAAGTCTCCGACAGGGACCTCCACGCTGGGCTTTGCATTTCCGTCCCAATAAACTCGCAAGACGATCTCTTTTAAGTGGTACGTGGTCGGCGCGGCAATTGTGAACCAGATATGAGAAATGACGCCGGGTCCGGAGGCGTTGAATACTTCTTTCGTTTCGCCAGGAGCAAGGGGCCATCTGTCCGCATTGCCGCCGGTACGGTCGTAGCTGGATTGTTTGAGCGATTGATAGTTCTGTGCCAGCGCGTACTCCGGCAAATGAAAGTCCGTTGGCTGAGCGCTTCGGCTTTGCGCGCCGGAGGCAAGCTGAGCGGCCCAAAGACCGGCAAACCCGCCCAAAAAATTGCGCCGGGCTTTGGAGGACTCGTTAGCCGGTTTCGAGAATCTGAAATGAGGCATAGTCACAGATGAGATCGTATCGCAGGTAAGCGTTAACAGATAATGAACCTGTCAGGGAGCAACAGCCGGAGGGATGTCAAAGGGAGAACTGCTTCGAATCGAACACGCCTTTAAACGTTACGACGGCGCGATTGCCCTGAATGACGCATGGCTGTCCGTGATGCCGGGCGAGGTGCTGGCGCTCATGGGCGAAAACGGCGCGGGCAAGAGCACGTTAGGCAAGATTCTAGCCGGGGCCGTCCAGCCGGATTCGGCGGAGATCACGCTGAATGGGCAGTCCGTTCAGATCACTTCGCCGATCGCAGCGCAGCGGCTTGGCGTCGGAATGGTTTTTCAGGAACTCGATCTTTTTCCCCACTTGTCGGTGGCGGAAAACATCGTGATCGGCAATCTGCGCGCCGAATCCGGTTCGTGGGTGAACCGCCGCCAACTGGCTGCGTTCTGCCGTCCCTACCTGGACCAGGTCGGGCTGCCTGTCGACCCGCATCAGCTCGTCGCTACTCTCTCCATCGGCCAGATGCAATTAGTGGCGATTGCGCGCGCGCTCAGCTTCGGAGCCCGCCTGATCTTAATGGACGAGCCGACCAGCGCTCTTTCGGACGATGCCGTGCAAGTGCTGTTTCGGTTGATTCGGCAATTGCGGGCCAGCGGCGTTTCTATCATTTACGTGTCTCACAAAATGAAAGAGATTTTCGAGATCGCGGACCGCATCACCGTGATGCGGGACGGAAAAACCATCGGAAGCAAACTGGCCGGTGAAACCAACATCGACGAGATCATTCAGATGATGGTCGGACGCGCTCTCTCCGCTGACAGCCAAACCTCAACCCATACGTCCGGCGAACTTCTGCTTCGTGTCCAAGGCTTAACCACAAGCCGCATTCACGATATCTCGTTCGATCTGCGGCGCGGCGAGATTTTAGGAGTAGCTGGTCTGGTGGGGGCAGGCCGCAGTGAGATCGGGGCGGCCCTGTTCGGCATCGACAAAGTGGTGAGCGGAACGGTTCTCCTTCATGGCCGCGAGTTGACAGCCCGCAACCCGAAAGAAGCCATTCGCGCCGGATTGGGCTTGTTGCCCGAGGACCGTAAGCTGCAAGGCTTGATGATGCAGATGAGCGTGCTGGAGAACAGCACCATGGCGACGCTCGAACAATTTCAGTATCTCGGTTTTCTGAAGCCCCAGCAGGAAAAGCAAGCCGCAAACTCGATAGGACAAGAGCTGGCGTTGCGGGCCGCTTCGGACAAAATGAGTGTTCGCGGTCTGAGCGGGGGCAATCAGCAGAAGGTTCTCCTGGCGAAATGGTTGCTGGCGGACCCGGAGGTTCTGTTTTTGGATGACCCGACTCGCGGCATCGACGTTGGCGCCAAGCGCGACATCTACCAAATGATTCACCGTCTCGCTGAGGCGGGCAAAGGCATTATTTTTGTCAGCTCCGAACTGCCCGAACTGCTGGGCCGCTGTCACCGCATTCTGGTGATGCGCGCAGGCAGGAGCGCGGGCATGCTCCGAGGACAGGAAGCAACCCAGGAGGCCATTATGCAACTTGCCACGGTAGGAGGCGCAACAGTCTGAGATATGGCCACAACTCCTTCTCTCTCCAGATTCCATCTGGCTTTCACTCCAGGGGCGACACTGCAAAAGCTGAAAAGCGTTCTCGGCCTGATTGCCATCTTTGTCTTAGCCATCATCATCAGCCCCATCGCGCATGATGGCTCCAACATCTTTCTCCAAAGCGGTAATTTAACCGATATTCTTCGTCAGATTTCAATTATTGGCATCATCGCCCTTGCCATGACCTATGTGATTCTTACCGCTGGCATTGACCTCAGCGTCGGCAGCACGCTGGCCCTCGCGACGGCAATCACGGCAGCTTATGTGACGCGTCCTTCCTCCGGGGGTATTGTGATCCACGGCTTAATGGCCGTTTCCCTTGCCCTGGGAGCCTCGGCCCTGATTGGCGCGCTGAACGGCGCTACGGTCTCATTCTTGAAAATTCCGCCATTCATTGTGACGCTCGCTTCCATGATCGGCGTCCGTGGTCTCGCCAAATGGATGACCAACAATGAAAACATCGATATCGGTTTTGGCTCTGATGCCGCTTCCCTGTTTGCTTCCTTTGTCAATCAGAAGATTGTGATCGTCGGCGCTTTTGTTCTGTTAGCGGTGGTGTTCTGGATCATCCTGGAACGAACCGTGTTTGGCCGCTATGTTCGAGCGGTCGGCGATAACGAGGTTGCCAGTCTTTATACCGGCCTGCCCATCCGGAAAACAAAAACCGTGGTTTACCTGCTGACCGGTCTTTTGACGGGCGTTGCAGGCGTGATCTACACTGCTGAAAACCATCAAGGGAACCCAAACGCGGGCGTGGCTTATGAGCTGGACGCCATTGCCGCCGTCGTCATTGGCGGGACCAGTCTGGCAGGCGGCAGCGGTTCCATTGGCGGCACCGTGGTGGGAACCCTCATCATAGGTATTCTCACGAACATTCTTCGCCTCAAGAACGTGGACAGCAACGTCGAGATGATGGTAAAGGCCGTCATTATCGTTCTCGCGGTAGCCATCCAAAAACAAAGGAAAACGGCTTGATACGTTTCCCTTTCTTTCTGGCTGCGATTGCTTTCCTCGTGTTATCCTCCGCCTGCGGAAAAAAGCTCACCGAAAAGAAGTACCTGGTCGCATTCAGCCAGTGCAATGACGCGGAACCCTATCGTGCCGCGCAAAATGCCTCCCTGCGAAAGCTGTTTGGTCAGGATCAGGATGTCGAGCTGGTCATTGCCGATGCGCAACAGGACAACAGCAGGCAGATCGCGCAGGTGGAAGCGTTCATCCGCCAGCGTCCGGACCTGTTGATTGTCGCACCAAACGAGCGAGCACCCATGACAGGAGTGATGGGGCAGGCTTACGCCGAACACATTCCCGTCATCTGCCTGGAGCGCGACATTCTGCAGCCTAGCTACACCAGTTACATCAAAAGCGACAACCGCAAAATCGGAGAACTCGCGGGCCAGTTCATCGTGGAAGCGCTAACCCGCAAATACAAAGAGCCGCGCGGAAAAATCGTCGAGCTGCGAGGCTTGCTTGGCATTCAAGCGGAGGTAGAACGTTATGAAGGAGCCCATAGTGTTTTCCGGAAATACGCTGGAATCCGCGTGGTTCACGAAGCGGTCGCCGACTGGATTCAGTCCAAGGCAAAGGATCGCATGACCGAGGCGCTGCGGGCGCAGCCTGAGATCGACGTGGTCTATGGGCACAACGATCCAATGGCGATTGGCGCTTACTTAGCGGCCAAGGAACTCGGTCGCGAGAAGGAAATGATTTTTGTCGGAATCGACGGCTTGCGAGGTCCAGGCGGAGGCATTAGTAAAGTCCGCGACGGCATTTTAAGCGCCACTTTTATATATCCCCTTTGCACGGACAAAGCTTTCGAAATCGGATCACGCATTCTCCATGAACCCGGTTTCCATCCGCAAAAGGTCTACACCGTCGAAAGTACGATCGTCACTCCCGCGAACGCCCAACAATTTCTGAAGTAATGGGGAAGGAGATCGTCAATTGCAATTCAGAAATTACCAATTCGTAATGGAGCCATCCGGCCGAAAGTAAGTCTGAGCGCGTGCTGTGACTGGTTGTGTAATTTCTGCAATCTGCTTTAACTGTTTCATGTCCAGTTCCACTCCTAAGCCGGGCCGCTCATTGGGATAAAGTTTTCCATTTTTGAAGTCCAGGCAAACCGGCAGATGCGGTAGCGTTTTCCCCTGGAAGTTGTACTCCATTAATACAGGGCCGGAGAAAGTGCCCAGGCAATTGACCAATGCCGCCGTGGCAATTGGTCCCGTGAAATGCGGAACAATGCCAATGAAGTGCGTCTCGCATAAGGCGGCAATCTTCATCATCTCGGTGATCCCACCCACATTCGGCAGCGTGGCACGCGAATAATCAATGTCGTGGTTTTCGATGAGCTTATTGAAATCCCACCGGTTGCCCCACTCTTCGCCTGCTGCAATCGGAACATTCACCTTGCGCCGCAAAATCGGCAGATCTTCATTGAACGCCTCGGTCCGTACCGGATCTTCCACGAAGAAAGGATTGAGATCCTCAATCAAATTACAGCCGCGGATCGCATCCGCCAGATCAAAACGCTGGTGAAAATCGATCGCCCAATCGCCATTCTTGCCCACGCCCTCACGCGCCTGCACGCAGTCTTGATAAAGCTGGTTTACGCGTTCTCGCGTGTTGTAGGTGGTGTTGATGGGCAGGTCCGCCGCGCCCATGCGGAATGCCCGGTATCCCGCTTCCACTGTTAATTGCGCCTTTTCCTTGATTGACATGCCCTCATGGACGCCAGGGATAGTGCCCGCCGTGTTGTAACACTCGCAGTAGTTGCGCGTCAACCCGCCCAACACCTGATGCACCGGCATCTTCTGCACTTTGCCCTTGATGTCCCATAAAGCCAGATCCAGCGCTCCAATGGCGTCCTCCTTCTCACGCCCGGCAGGATAAAAAAACGCGCGTGACATATCCTGCCACAGACGCTCAACAAACTGAGGATCACGACCGATCAATCTGCCAGCGCATTGTTGCAGCATGTCTCGCGACCCGCCTTCGCCGACACCCGTGATGCCCGCATCTGTTTCTACCGTAACCACCAAGTCGCTCTGGTTAAACAAAGGATTCGGATTCGGCGGCTCATACACCCGCACTCGCGTAATCTTCATTTTGGGGAGAGCCGCCTGCAAACGCGAACCTGCGGCAAGGGGAAGAGTTGATGCGGCAGCAAATTTCAGAAACGTTCTTCTTAACATAGGAAGGCAAATCTTTTAGGATAAGGAGAGTCTATTATACAGAGAAAACGCGTGATCCATTCCCTACGTACGCAGTACAGATGGCTTCTTATCTTCTGGATCTTCCTCATAAGCGCCATCGCTTACCTGGACCGGGTCAATCTCTCGATTGCCGGCATATCCATCATGGACGAATTCAAGTTGGATAAGATTCAACTCGGCAACATATTCAGCGCTTTCCTGCTCGGTTACGCTTTCTTCCAAACTCCAGCCGGGCGGCTTGCGGACCGTGTCGGGCCACGTCTGATCCTCATGGCTGGCGTGATCTGGTGGGGCATTTTCACCGTCCTTATCACCGTGATCCCTCCTGGCGTAGCAGGCCTCTTTCCACTTTTCATCACGATCCGTTTCTGCCTGGGTATTGGAGAAGCCGTTGTTTATCCAGCTTCCAACTCGGTCGTTGCCCGCTGGATTCCCGCCACTGAACGAGGCATCGCGAACGGCATCATCTTCGCGGGCGTAGGCTTTGGAGCGGGCGTCACCTCGCCGCTCGTCAATTACATCGTCACTCACCATGGCTGGCGTGCCGCATTCTGGGTCAGCGCTGCCATTGGCCTCGCCGCTGGAGCAATCTGGTATTGGTTAGCCCGCGACACCCCAAGGCAGCACCCCTGGGTAACAACACAGGAGCGTAATCAAATCGAAACCGGACTCCCGCCTTCACAACCAAAAGTGGAAAAGCTGCCCTGGAGTTACATCCTTAGCCTTCCTGACATCTGGGCCATAACGTTCAGCTATTTCGCCTACGGCTACGCCGCCCAAATCTTCTTTACTTGGTTCTTTATCTATCTAAGAGACGTTCGCGGCCTCGACCTGAAACAAAGCTCTTACTACACCATGCTGCCCTTTATCGCCATGTCTATTGGCTCTATTGTCGGCGGGGCCATCAGTGATCGTTTAACGAAGAGCTACGGCACACGCGTTGGGCGTTGTGGTATTGCCGTTGTCGGCATCGGACTCTCCGCCGTATTCATCGCTCTGGGGACTCAAGTAGCGAGCCCGCAACTCGCCAGTGTCATTCTCGCGGGAGGGGCCGGATCGCTTTATCTCTCCCAAAGCTCCTTCTGGTCAGTCAGCGCCGACATCGGGGGCAAGTCCGCCGGTTCCGTTTCCGGCTTCATGAACATGGGCGGCCAACTCGGTGGAGCACTAACCGCTTCTCTCACGCCCGTGATCGCACAGCAATTCGGCTGGAGCGCATCCTTTCTCGTCGCGTCGGCTCTCTGCGCCGCCGGAGCAATTGCTTGGTTATTCGTCGGCAGGAGCTCACGAGTGATTGGGTCCCAAACACACCTGGCCACCGCCAAGTAGTTCCCAGCGCTTCCCCGCTATGGAGATATGATTTGAAAAGGGGGAGACGTGGCACCGAAACGCAACGCAATCACAAGGCGATACTTCTTTTACGGCAGTCTGCTGGCGGGAGCAGTTCCGTTGGCCGGCTTTGGCAGCGAGCCATCGCTCAAAAAACTCGGCTATAAGTCGCCGAATGAAAAGCTCAACATCGCCTCCATTGGCGCAGGCGGCAAAGCCATGGACGATATACGAAACTGTGCCGAAACGGAAAACATTGTCACCCTCTGTGATGTGGACGAAAAGCGCGCCGAGAAGATGTACGCGCAATACCCAAGCGTTCCTAAATATAAGGATTATCGCGCGATGCTCGACAAGGAAGATCGTAACATCGACGCCGTCATTGTTACTATCCCCGATCACATGCATGCCGTTGCCGCGATTGCGGCCATGGAACGCGGCAAACACATCTACTTGCAAAAGCCTCTGGCGCACACCGTTTGGGAATGCCGCGAGTTGCTGAAAGCCGCTGAAAAGTACAATGTAGCTACCCAGATGGGTAATCAAGGCTACTCGAATGAGGGCACTCGCCAATGCGCCGAAATGATCTGGTCCGGCGTCATCGGTAATGTCACGGAAGTACACGCCTGGACCAATCGCCCGGCTTGGCCGCAAGGCATCACAGAAGCTCCCGCGACATCCCCCGTTCCCGGCACGCTCGACTGGGATCTATGGTTAGGCATCGCCAAGGAACGCCCGTTTAGCGATGACTATCTGCCTTTTAGCTGGCGCGGTTTCTTTGATTTTGGCTCCGGTGCTCTCGGCGATATGGCTTGCCACATCCTGGGCGCACCGAATATGGCGTTGCGGCTAGGCGCGCCGACTGCCATTGAGTGCGTCAAGCAAGAGGGCAGGAGCGACACATACTTTCCGGCAAAATCCGTGGTTCGCTTCGATTTTCCTGCCCGCGACAATATGCCGCCCGTGAAAATCTTCTGGTACGACGCCATGCGAGAGGACCGGCCCACTTTCCCGGCTGCTCCCCGAAACGAAATCCTCGGCGACCTTCCCCGCAACCGTCGCGGAGATACGGTTTCCAGGATGAAACCAAAGGAGCGCCAGATTCAAGGCGGCGTCTTTACTGAACAATTCTTCAACCCAAAAGAACTCCCGCCACCGTCGGCGCCCTCTTCCCAAGCTCCTCAACGTCCGATGGATGCTAAAGCGCAAAAAGAAGCGGAGTGGATGAAGCTCATCAGAACCGGCACGAATGGAAGCCTTTTTGTCGGCGACAAAGGCATGATCACGACCGGCACCTACGGCGAGTGGACGCGGCTCGTCCCAGCCGAAAAGATGCGGGACTATGAATTTCCGCCGGAGTTTCTGCCGCGCTCACCCGGCCACTACCGCGACTGGATTCGCGCCTGCAAAGGCGGATCACCCGCCTGCTCTAACTTCAGCGTTTCCGCGCCCTTTACGGAATGGATTACCCTCGGAGCTATTGCCACCAAGCTCAACTGCAGGCTGGAGTGGGACGGCGAAAAAATGGAAATCACCAACAACTCCGAAGCCAATGCCTTGCTAAAACCCACGATCCGCAAAGGCTGGCATATCGGGTAGAGCGGTTTGCAAAGAAAAGCCGGTCACTTCGTTTGCGGCTCCGTGTCTGGTGTAGGATTGTTAGACCTGTTCGAATGATCCTACATCGCGCCGGATGCTATTTCCATTAACCTGTCGTTCGGATATACGTGATTTACATTTTCCGGCGTTACTAGTTGATGCTTGACGAACACGGCTGGCGGGACTGGCTTGCGATTCAGGATATCTATTGCTACCCGCAATAAATCCTCGCCATAACGCTCTGGAAAATATGCTACCGAGCCAATCAGACGCGTTCCGGGTTGACGAAGCTCCAGGCGGCCCTCCGGCGAGGCATTCTGCCCCATGATGGCGCACATCTCCACTCGCCCTGCCTCCTGAAAGGCGCGCAAAGCTCCTAAGGCGCTCGCGTCGTTGATGGCGCCGATCAGAAATCGACGCGCACGGCTCAGGCGCAGGTGCTTCCGCATCGATTCCAAGCTTTCCCCGAAGCGCCCATCGCCATTGAGAAACGTCACGCGGCAATTCGCCAGCTTCGGCAGCACCTCCTTCATCCCGGTGAGCATCCCAGTGAGGCGCATGCGTGGGAGGCTGCCAGCGCGAGTCAATTCCATCAGCACAATTTCATCCGCTTCGGATTGCCAATGCTGCTTTGCCCAGCGTCCCATATACCGTCCGCCCAGCAAACCCGCTTCATAATTATTCGCGCCATAATACGTCGCTCCCGGATGCGGAATATCGATGGCGATCAGAGGGATATTCGCCTCGCGATACTTGGCTGCCAGTATCGGAGCAATATTCTCATCCGTTTGAAATTCAATTACCAAATCAACTTTCTCGCGGACCAGCAGGTCTGCATTCCGTTGCGCAATCTTCGCGCTATAGCGGTTATCAAGCGAGATAAGCTCGATTCCTTCCGCTGCCGCTGCCCGTTGCAGTCCTTGCGAGACATCCTTTGAGAATTGGTAGTCAGCGCCCTGTGCCGCGTACCCCAGCCGGTACAGCTTCTGCTTGAAGGGGCGGACACAGGATTGATAAAGATTTTCTCCTATCTTTTCCACCATTCCGCAACGCTCTAATGTATAAAGCAATCGGAATGCCATGCTCTTGGGTAGCCCGCTGCGAAGGGAGATCTCGCGTAGCGGAAGCGCTTCACCAGCAGAGCGAAATGCGGACAGCAACTGAGAAGAGTGAACAACCGACTTAACCAGGTAAGGGTCCCGGCTCTTTCCCTCTAATTCCATATTGGCCTTTCGACGGGGAGCAGCATTTATGCCCTAAATTACTGTATCGTAATGGTTCTGCACTGCGGAACGCTTTCCGCTTTCGGGAGCCGGTATATAGCCGTAAAATCCAGAAAACTTGTTTTTATCGTTTTGTATTGCAAAACTTCATAGGGCTAGCGAAAAATTCTTTGTGATTCTCGGGTGTAATGGATTACCATTGCAATTCGACACGGGCCACGTATGCAATCAGAGTTATCCGACAAAATTATCCGCGCTTTAGAAACTTTTCGCATTGAACTGCCCTCCTGGGGCTTCGCCAATACCGGCACGCGATTTGGCAAGTTCCTGCAACCAGCAGCCGCCACCAGTATCGAAGAAAAGTTCAGCGACGCGGGCCAGGTTCACGCGCTAACCGGTATTTGCCCGACAATCGCTCTACATGTTCTCTGGGATTTTCCCGAAGGCGTAAAGAGCGCTGGTCAGGTCACCGCGCTCGGTGACAAATACGGAGTTCGTCCCGGCGCTATCAACCCGAACTACTTTCAGGACCAAATCTACAAATACGGTTCCTTTGGAAACCCCGATGAGGCGGCCAGAACGGAAGCCCTCCGCCATACTACTGACAGCATTGAAATTGCCAAGCAGTTGCACAGCCGCGATATCTCGCTCTGGTTTGCCGACGGGTCCAACTATCCCGGAACAGCCAATATTCGTCAACGCAAGCGCTGGTTTGAAGAGTTACTGAAAACGTCACATGCCGGACTTGCGCCAGATCAACGCTTGCTGGTTGAATACAAGCCCTTTGAGCCGGCCTTCTATCACACAGATATTGCCGACTGGGGAATGGCGCTTTTGCTGGCTCGTGCTGCTGGTCCGCAAGCGAAAGTGCTGGTCGATACCGGCCATCATTACCAAGCCCAGAATATCGAGCAGATTGTTGCCTGGCTGTTGTCGGAGAACATGCTCGGCGGATTTCATTTCAATGACCGCCGGTATGCGGACGACGACCTGACGATGGGTTCCATCGACCCCTATCAGGTGTTCCGTATCTTCCACGAAATTCTGTTCTTTGAGTGGGAAACAGGAAGTCGCGCCGACATCGCCTATATGATTGACCAAAGCCACAACCTGAAAGGGAAAATCGAAGCGATGATTCAAACAGTGGTCATGGCGCAAGAGCTTTTCTCGAAAGCTGCCCTGGTTGATCACAGTCAATTGGATGCCGCGCAGAAAAGCTGT
>JBJMGL010000463.1:0-6475 GCA_045807985.1 Bryobacteraceae bacterium | reverse complement strand
TCTTAACCGCAGCTTTTCAGCAGCATCCCGAGCGCTTCGTCCGCCGACCACCACAGCCTGCGCAGCTTCCCGATGCCGTCTGGATCAACCCTCCCAAGCCCCGTCCACCGGAGCCAGGAGAAACTCACTAATTTATGCGGCCAGGTGTCTCAAAGTCATTGACAAGTTCCGATTGCTGTCACCTAAAGTGCCCAATTCCGTTTCACGATAGAGAATGTCTGCGGCCACGCCGCGACCCATCCAAGCGAGAGGGCCAGAAAGAAAGCAGGATCGGATTCGCATCTGATTCGCTCCTTGGTGAAGTACCGGCTACGTTATCACAAATTCGAAAGGCTCCGGCGGACCGTGTTCACCGAAGCACATGAGGGCAATCACTAGCCTTCTCCGGCGAGTTCGCTCTGAAGCCATGCCTTTGCCAGGCGGAGTTCGCGACGAATGATATGCACGGATACAGATACTAGTTCCGCGGATTCTTCGGCTGTTAATCCCGCAAAGAAGTGAAGTTCAATCAGCTTAGCTTTCAGGGGGCTTTCCCGCGCCAAACGTTCTAGCGCATCATTCAAAGAGAGAAAACCCTGTCTTTTGGCGCGCCAATGTCAGGGAAATCTGCTAATGAGTATTCGAGTCCAGGTCCGCGCTTACCCGCTTGAGGGACGCGAGCCATGTCCACAAACACCTGCCGCATGACGCGAGCGGCAATCCCGTAGAAGTGGGAACGGTTTTCACACTGGGGCAACTGCGAACCGGCAAGACGCAGAAAAGCTTCGTGAACGAGCACAGTTGTTTGAAGCGCTCCTGCGTTTCGCTCACGGCGTAAGTGTCTTGATGCCAAATTCTTCATTTCATCGTAGATGAGTGGAGTAACGGCCTTCAGTGCGTCCGAGTCGCCATTGTGGGCACGGCGTAAGAGATCGGTGATCTCCACTTCCTCATCTTATGTTAATTTTGGGGCTGCACAATACCGGTTGACTGAATAACTCTAATCAATCCCAACGCGCCTTCGTAACGCAAATCGTAAAACCAAATACAGGAACAACCCAACCGGGCCAAAAAGAAAGGTAAGCAAAAGGCACGGCACCACAGCCAAATGCGGAATCTGATGCGCCAGGGCGTCTCGCGCCTCCCAGCTTCCGACAAACAAATCGAAGGCCAGATAATGCACCCATCCCGCCAACAACAGCCAGGGATTTGAGAACAAAGCCGCTACCCCTGCCAGGCTGTTAAAATTACCGCTGCTCCCGCCCCAGTGCGTGAGGAGCAAAGCCGAGTAAATTACCGCGAAGAGCAACGGCAAAAAAACTGCAATCGCAACGCTTGAGGCCCATCGCTTCCACCCGAAAAGGACGAGCGCCAACCACCCGAGGGAGGCGAGCGCATTGCAAATCTGAAAAATCTGGTCCGCCGTCATAGTCTAACTCACGCTCGCTGCATTCGGCATAATCCTTGTTCTCTGGCTGAATCTGACAGCCGACCACGCCACAATTGTCAGGAAAAGCCATACGGCCCAGACAGCAAGCGTCAAACCATCAGGCTCAATTATTGATTGACCGCGTAAAGCCTGCATCGCGAGGGAGGCAACAAAAGCAAAATAACTGGCGGCTGTGACTGCCACCAGCCCTGTTTGCGCGCCCTTCCATTTGCGGATGACGAGCCAGTACAGTAAAGGCACGACTTGTATCCCGTGCAGTCCAAAGAAATGCGGAATCCGCAAATCGCCGGCTCCGACCGCATGCGCTCCATGGTGGATCATGATGCTTCCGGTCATGGAACCGATCACGGTAATCAGCATTCCCAGCCGCAAAGACCACCCCCAAGCACGATCGGCAAACGGTTGCCGGAACAAGGTAAGGCAAATCCCCACGCTTGCCAGCCAAAGAATCAGAATCGCCAAACCCATAACACCGAACAGCGCCCCGTCTAAAGGCGTACTGTTATTGAAATGGCTAGTTGTCCCTCGCGCCGCCTGTAGATCAATAATCACGATCTCCACCGCCAGGGTCGCCGCCGTAATAGCCCCCAGTCGCTGCACAAAACGGCGCTGGACCGTAATGAACTGAAATATCCCCGCCAGCGTTCCCGCATAAATCGCAATGGAAATCGCGAACTTAGCTGGCTTCAGCCAAGCCGGAACTCCCGTGATGATCCTTGGATCAAGGAAAATCCCCGCTACTGAGAGCACAAATACCGGGAGCATCACGACACATACAGCCGTTAGAGCTTTGCTTTGGTTCCAAAATCTTCTAAACTGTTCCATAGGAGTTGACTATGTCAACATAGTAAATCAAGATGTTGACATAGTCAACAAAAAATTTGTCTACAATCTCAAAACGCTCTTATCACCATGGAAATTTGCGCGAATCGATCATTAACGAAAGTCTCGCCTTAATCGCCGAAAACGGCGTTCGAGCCCTTACTTTACGTGAAATCGGAGCGCGTTTAGGCGTTTCCCGCATGGCTCCCTATCGTCATTTCGCCGACAAAGCCGCCCTGCTCGCCGCTATCAGCGCTTCCGGGTTCCGGCAGTTTGCCGATGCCCTCGACACTGCCCGCCGCAATGCGGGTGAAAGCTTCAAAGCCCGTAGCGAAGCCATGGCCGTTGCCTATGTGCATTTTGCTACGGAACACCGGGCCCACTTTGAAGTCATGTTCGGCGGCGGCGGCGAACCGCAATATCTGGATGCCAGCGGCGAAATCGAAGCAAGCCGCTCCTTCTCCGTCCTGGAAGAAACCGTGCGCGAAGGCCAGAAAGCAGGCGAAGTGATCGAAGGCGATTCCGTCGCTCTTGCCCGGGTTTTATGGGCGCTAGTTCACGGAATCAGCACGCTTGGTCTCGAGGAGGAGTTAGAAAATGGAAGGGGGAAAGCCGATTTTACGCGCTTCTGCGCGGGTGTGCTGCAATCCGGCTTAGAACCCAAAAAGGCCAAAAACCGAAGCGGAAAAAGCGAGGGATGGCGGGGACGACGGGGCTCGAACCCGCGACCTCCGACGTGACAGGCCGGCGTTCTAACCAACTGAACTACGTCCCCTCTGACAGGCAAACGTCGGACATCAGAAGGATAACACAACCAATACCGAAAAAGCCTTTCATAATAGAAACATATGGCCGCAACCAGTGAACGCAAGCCAACGCCGGAGCAGCTTCTTCAGCAATTAGAAACGGAAGAAGAACACCAATCTCATGGTCGTTTAAAAGTTTTTTTCGGCTACACCTCGGGTGTTGGCAAGAGTTTTCGCATGCTCGATGAAGGGCGCCGCCGCTACGAGCGTGGGCAGGATGTAGTTGTGGGCGCTATTCAGCCTCGCCTGTCTCCTGATCTCCAGCAAATCGTCAACACGCTTGAAGTCATTCCGCTGAAGCAGATAGAAGGCGTGCCAATCATGGACTTGGAGGCGATCCTGCGACGGCAGCCCAAAGTTTGCCTTGTCGATGGCCTTGCTTACGACAACCCGCCCGGTTTACGGCATCAGCGGCGCTGGCAGGATGTAGCGCAGCTACGTGATTCCGGCATCTCCGTGATCACTTCTGTAAACCTGCAGCACATCGAAGAAATGGGGCCGCGAGTGGAAGCGATCACCGGGAAACACGTCACCCAAACCGTGCCTCTCAGTTTTCTCCAGACTGCCGATGAAATCGTGGTCGTTGATATTCCGCCCGAGAGTTGCATGACTGTCTCCGAAGACGGCAGCCCCACCAAGCCGCATAAGCTTTCGCAACATCAACTCTCTGAATTGCGCGAAATTGCGCTTTTGCTCGCCGCTGATGTCGTCGATAAACAGTTGGAACGCTATCTGGAGCGTCACGGTATTCAACAATCCTGGGGCACGCAGGAACGCATTTTGGTTTGTCTTTCCCCTTCCGCTAACGCTGAACGAATGCTGGAGAGCGGAGCACGCAACCGCGATCGTTTTCACGGGGAATTGCTGGCCGCTCACCTGAACCGTCCTGACTGGTCTCCGGAACAGCGCAAGCACGTTGAAAAGGGCGTTGAATTGGCGCGTCAAAAGGGTGCCGAGATCGTTACGCTCGATGGCGAAGACCCAGTTGACACAATTCTGAGCTTTGCGCGCCAGCGTGGAATCACTCAGATTTATGTCGGTCACAAAGGGCGTGATAGTTGGTGGGAGCGCGCCTTCGGCAGCGACCTGGACCGCTTAATCAGCTCCGCGGAAGGAATGGATGTTCGGGTTTTCCCTCATTCCTAAACGCGGGCCGTGACAAAAATCCGGCCGAACGCAAGTTCAGCGGTCATGCCGGCTTCTGCGGCACTCATGCATTCTATTTCGCGGAATCCTGCTCTTTCAAGCGCGGATAGAATTTCCGTCTGTGTGTAGCTTCGCTGCTCGACCGCGCTGCGGTATTGCCGCCACAAATCATCCGTTTCATTCCGCACAAACCAGATCAGTTCAGTGCAAGCCTTTTTGCTCGCCGGATCGTAGCTGCCGCGAACCAAGCTAACAGTTGTATCGTTTACATCCACGGTCCATCGCCGCATGTCCGTGCGATAAGCTTCGTCCAAATTCATATCAAATGCAAACAGTCCGCCAGATTGCAATACTCCATGCACACCCATAAAGATTTGCTGAAGCTCCTCTGGCGTTAGCACATGATTCAATGAATCAAACGTGGAAAGAGCGGCCGCGTATCGATTCTCTAACCGAAGATGCCGCGCATCCTGCACGTGCCAGTCTACGTCCGGCATTTCTCGTTTCGCAAGAGCAATCAGACCCGCTGATGCATCCACACCAGTAACATGATAGCCGCGCCGGACCAGCTCTTTGGTGACGTGTCCGCTTCCGCAGCACACATCAAGGACATTCGCGCTGGCAGGCACATGCGAGAAAAACAGGCGGTCAAGCGCTGGCATCGCCGCGGGCAGATACCAATCCGCCCATAATGTGTGATACATCTCTGCAATCGGATCGTAACTAGAAGGTATCGACATTTGTATATTTGGCTCACGGGCGTGTTCGACATGCCCCAACGACTTCTTACGAGTCAATTAGGTTGCCCACTGACGATACGGATTTGATGGAAGATCGGGCTGGCGCATTACTTCAGTATCGCCAGTTAAAAAGAAAGGTGTGGTGCCCGGGGCGGGACTTGAACCGGTTTTGTTGGGGTGTGCAGGGATGAATAACGATCGTGGAATAAGCACTTATGGTGAGGTGCTCGAACTGCTTCGTACTCCGGGCTACGACGCTAACAACTGGATCGTGAGTGTCTCCCAGGCTCGGACCAGCTTGGGCCGGATGGCATCCTTCGGATCCCGCAGTACCGCTCCGAGCCGGTAGAAGCCCTGGCGGAGATTGCACACAAAGCCATGGGCTCGACAGAATCGCTGACGCAAGCGACCAGAAAACTTTTCTCCACGTCAATACCGGCACAGCGTTCCATTACCGCCGCCATCATAGAATCACTTCTCCTTTCCGCCGGAGAAGGCCGACGTTTCAACGAAGAACTTGCTCCACGGGCTCCAAGGCACCACTCAGGGATTCCTGCACGTCGGCCCGATCAGTTTCTTTCCCGGGGATTGACCACCAGTGCGTTTCTGGATCTCAGACTCCGGCACGCCTGAGTCTATACTTGGTCTGATCTCCTGTGCGATACGTGTTTTCATGTCCAGGGGTGCTCGATTTGTGGTCATGAGTGTTTCTTTCGTGAGATATTCCGCTCTCCGGTGGATCCGATTCCCCGGGTCCTCAACGGCGACCAGAACCCGCCTACCCAGCGCCTCTCCCATCGCTAATTCCCTCCCGGTTCAGTGAAACAGGAACCGTGCTATCCGCACTTGCTGACAGCACACAGGAACTAAATCGTTCCAGATCATAAATCGGACAGTCAGGCGGCTCTTTTGCGCTGAAGTTTGTGGAGCGCCGCGGTCACCTCGGAGGTGTCGTAGATCTCGGATCGACAATACCGCCAGGGTCCGTGCTTTGCCAGATAACGGGTCACATCCGATACTAAGTCGCGGAGGCGCTTGCGTTTGTGATGGCGCGTGACACGGTCATGCACATCGCCAAAGATGCGCTCAATCGGACTAGCGCGCGGGCAGTAGGTGGGGAGAAACACCAGCTCAAAGCGGGGATGCGTCTCCAGCCAGCGATGGACCGCTTGGGCCTTGTGGATTTTATAGTTGTCTACCACCACGTAGATCCGGTCAAAGCGTCGCGCCGGGTAAGCCGCTGCGAGCGTCTCCAGCCAATCGCGAAACAACCCATTCGTTTTGCTCGCCCACACGCGGTGATGCACCTGGCCGGTCCGCACGTGCCAGGCCCCGGCGAGATAGCGTTTCTCGTTCTTGCCCGGCGTCATCACTTCGACCTGCGTGCCTTTTTGCATCCCTTGATAGCCAGGCTTGGGCAGCAGGGCAATGTCGAACTCATCGGCAAACAAGAGGACTTGTCGAGCCTGCAACGTTTCCCAGAGCAGGCGAACGGAGGCCCGTTTCGAAACCCGTTCGGGATCATCGTCTTG
>JBJMGL010000462.1:0-15983 GCA_045807985.1 Bryobacteraceae bacterium | reverse complement strand
GAAACAACGTAGACATAATTTGAACCAACAGCTTACTCTATGATTTCAAATTCCTTGAGCGCGTCTTCCTTGATTGTCAGGCCAAGGCCCGGAACGTCATCGCGCAGATCGACGTTTCCATTTTGCGGCAACGGTTCGCCTTCGAAGATATACCAGAACAGCTCATTGCCGATCTCAATGTCAAAAACCGGAAAAAATTCCGCCATTGGTGAGTTCAGGCTGGCCATGACGATATGAAAATTGTGCATTTGGCCTGCGTGCGGGATGACCGGTATTGAGTGTGCTTCGGCAAGCGCCGCGATCTTGCGCGCCTGGGTAATTCCGCCGACCCGGTTGGTATCGAACTGAATATAATCGAGCGCCTTTGCTTCCAGCATCTCGCGAAAACCGTAGAGAGTAAATTCATGCTCACCGCCGGCAATGGGCACGATACAGAGAGATTTCAGCGCGGCGTAGCCTTGTATGTCGTCTGGAATGACGGCCTCTTCGAGCCATCGGAGTTGGAATGGCTCAAGCAGGGGCAACATGCGGCGGGCGTAATCAAGGGTCCATCCCATATAGGCGTCCGCCATCAGATCGATTTCATAGCCGATCGCTTCGCGTATCGTGCGTAGAAGCTCGATATTGCGCTGCATACCGGCGGCTCCGTCCAGCGGACCCCAACCGAAGCGCATCTTCATGGCCTTGTAGCCTTGCTCTTTATATAGCTGAGCTTCTTTTGCGAGCTTTTCGAGCGGCTGGCTATAGAGTTTGCTGGCGTAAACGGGAATTCTCTTCTTGGTGCGCCCGCCGAGGAGTTTAAATACGGGCTGACCGGCGGCTTTGCCTAGAATGTCCCAAATGGCGATATCGACGGCGCTGATGGCCACCATACCGATACCTTTGCGGCCGAAGGCCATGGTTTGACGGTACATGTATTGCCAGAGAAATTCGTAATCGAACGGGTCTCGCCCGATCAGTAATGGCTTTAGATAGAGATCAATGGTTTGCTTAGTGACACGGGGAGACAGCGCCGCGTTGCCGATGCCGACATGCCCGGCGTCTGTGAAGATCTCGACAATGAGCCAGCCGTGGAAACGAAAGCTGGCCATGGAGTCTTGCGAGAGGTCAAGCACATCGATGGGATTGGCGCAAAAGTGCGGTTGTGGAGAAACTGTTTCGCCTTTCCATTCGACGACACGGGTACGGATATCAGTGATTTTCATGTTGCGTAAACCTTTGTGTGAGGCGCTGCCACGGGGGTCACTGTGCGCACGGTGAGAAGGATTAAAATAAACGCGGTGATGTGCATGGTGCTGACAATGCCGAAGACCACGCCGTAGCCGAATCCATGATCGAGCAGATAGCCGACGACCAAGCCGAAAATCATGCCGCCTATTGAGCCTCCAAACCCGACCAGTCCCGCGACAGAGCCGACACTCGATCGCGGAAACAGATCCGCCGGGAGCACCATGACAACTGTTGACCAGGATTGCTGCCCGAAAAAGGCCATGCTGAAGAGCACGATGGCGAAATGTACCGGAACATGCGTAACCAGCAAAATGCAGGGCATCACCGATACGCTGAGTCCGAGCGTTAGTTTGCGGGAAAAGTTGAGGGAGTGGCCGCGGCGGATAAGCCACCCGGAAAACCATCCGCCCACAAGGCAGCCGACGCCCGCGCAGGCATAGGGAATCCAGGCGTAATAGCCTACTTGCTTGACGTCGAAACCGCGCGCGTCGTACAGATATTTAGGCAGCCAGAATAGATAGAAGTACCAAGCTGCATCGCTGAGGAACTTGGCAAGGATGAGCCCCCAGACTTCGAGGAACGAAAACAGCTTCACCCACGGGATGGTTTCAGCGCTTTCTGCGCCTCCCGAGGCGGTGTGCAATAAGTTTTCAAAGGCTTGCCGTTGTATTTTGTTGAGCTTTGGGTGCGCGTCAGGCGTCCAGTAATCTTTCCACCACCAAAGAAGCCAGATCAGGCCGGCAATTCCGGATAAATAAAAGACCCAGCGCCAATTGGTCACGGATAACACCACGGCGATGAACGGCGGCGCGGCTACCGCGCCTACGGCGCTCCCCGCATTCATAATCCCCATCGCCAGGGAGCGCTCACGAGCGGGGAACCACTCTGCAATCGCTTTGGTGGCAGCCGGAAAAGCGCCGCCTTCTCCCATTCCCAAAAGAAAACGGCTGCCCATCAGCATGGCGAAGCTCGTAGCTAAGCCATGACTGGCGGAAGCCAGGGACCACCAAAGCATAATAATGAGATATCCCGAACGGGTTCCCAGGACATCCAATAGTTTTCCGCCGAGCGCATACATCACCGCGTAGGAAATCAGGAATGCTGCCTGCAAATCGGAGAACCGGGTATTGGAGATAGGAATGTCATGCCCGATAGCAGTAATGGCTAAAGGGAGCGTCTGACGGTCGAAATAGCTGATGGTAATGGCGCATCCGATCAGGACCGCGATACGCCAGCGAAAAGATAAGCTCAAGCGATTACCAGCTTACTTGCACCAAGGAAATTCCTTGCAAGGGGAGCGCAAATTTCAAGTTTGCCGCGCCTTCTTGGCTTTCTATCCAGCGTGGCGAGTCCAGCATCTCAAGCTGACCAGCGGCTTCCAACCTGGCGTAGTCTTCACTGCCTGGTTTTTCGGGACTCCCCATCTGCTTCCATGCCGTATAAGCATTGCTATGGTTGCCATCGATCCGGTAATGGTGAACCAGCACGCGTTCTGTACCGGTTGGTATTCCGGCAATGTTGAGGCTGACAGGCGCTGCCGGGCCGCTTACGTCATCGTCCTGATAGTTCCAGACCATGACGGAAATATTGTGCTCGGAGCGGGTTGCTAAAGCGTCAATCACCGGCTTTTGCCGTACGCCTTCACTTATAAGAGTGTCCAAAGTTTGCGCGCCATCTGACGAGACATTCACGCGGTCGCCGCTCATTAATCCCGCCATGCGGAAAACATTGAGCACGGGCTTATCGATGCCGTTCGTGGCAAGATCGCGATAGCCGGCAAAGTAGGGTTTATCTTCAAACTCAAAGGCCCATGTCAGAATGCCTTGCAGATTGGCGTGATCCCGGTCAGCCAGTTGCAACATGCCGTTCATGGCGGCTGCGACATAGGTTGGATAGAGAGGCCCGTTGCGGTACGCATTAGCCGGGTTGATTTGCGAGGAGCAGGCCGCGCAGCCTTCGGGATCGGACTCGGTCAGGATGATAGGCAAATCGCGGAATTTATCGAAGGAGCGGACAATTCCGAAACCTGTGGACACATCCTGTAACTGCTTCGAGAGGCCCATGCGGACATGGCCGCTGTTTACATCCGGCGAGCCCTTTGCGTGGAAGCTGATGAAGTCGAGCGGAGTGCCGGTTTGTCCGGTGGCGTAGTTTTTGCCGGATAAACAGTGTTGGAGAAATTGACGCAGGAAATCGGCAGCTTTTGGACTGCGCGGCGAGGTGCTTCCCGGTCCTCCGATACGGGCTGTCGGCAGCGCGCGTTTGACGGCCGCAGCCGAGTAATCGTACAGCTTGTCGTACTCTTCCGGCGTACCGTGCCAGTAGCTGATGTTCGGCTCGTTCCAGACTTCCCAGTCCCAGCTTTCTACTTCTTCTTTGCCGTACTTTTCCACGGAGTGCTTGACCCATTGATAAACCAGCTCACCCCACTTTTCGTAGTCTTTGGGCGGGTACGACCAGCCCAGGTAATAATCCTTGAAATCGGCGGGGGTTCTGAAGTTGGGCGTGTAAGGCTCAGGCTTGGAGGAGAGCGCTTTGGGCATAAAGCCGATCTCTACCAGCGGCTTCGCTCCGGCTCCCAGATAAGTTCCGATGATCTTGTCTACGATTGTCCAATCGTAAACAGGCTTGCCGGACGCGTCTTCCGTGTAGGCGTTGGTTGATCCAAATTTCAGGCCGGGAGCTCCATCGCCGGTTGTCAGTAAATTGTGCGCGCGAATGCGAACCGGTGTACGGCTCAACGCCGCCAGTTCTCCTACGAGCTTCGCTCCATCCTTAGCGTATGTATAGTTCGGCTCGTCATAACCGAAGTAGGCCCAGGAAGGTTTAAATGGGCCGATTTTCTGCGACGCATCAACGCGAATGGCGACTGACTGCTGCGCGAGCAAAACAGAGGAGCAAAACAGAATAATGGCAAAGTGTCGCATGGAGAAGATGGATTCCGGCCTAGAAATTGTATTTGAGAGCAAACTGCAATTGACGTGGGTTGTTGACCGTGTTTGTCACAACACCGCCGGCCCCGGTATCGACGGTTGTCGTGGGAATACCAAAACTTGGCGTGTTTGTGATATTGAAGAACTCTGCCCGGAACTGAAGCAGGCTTGATTCTGTCACCGGAAATTCTTTAAATACCGACATGTCCAGATTTCTGAGCCACTGAGACCGCAGAGTAAATGCGCCCGCGTTTCCGTAGGTATAAGTAGCTGGTAGCGCAAAAGCGCTGGTCGCGTCAGGCGCAAAACCCGCGCAAGCGGAGTTAGCGGAAACATAGAACCAACACGTTGGTCTGCCGACGATAACAGGAGTTCCAATCACGTTCGGACGCTGATTGCCGATTCCGGTATTCGCAATGTCACGCGAGATCGTGGGCGTGAACGGCTGCCCGCTTCGCACAATCACGATCCCCTGTACCCGCCAGCCGCCCAGCGCAGCTTGGGTAAACCAGTTCGAGTTGCTCAAGAAGCGCTTGCCTTTGCCAACTGGCAGTTCGTAGCCCATGTTGAAGGCAATATTCTGGGGAATGTCGAAGGATGACCGTGCCCTCTCCCAGTAAAAATCACCGCCCGCCGCAGGCGTGTCCTGAATCGTGATGCTCTTCGAGTAAGTGTAAGAGAGCAGGTACCACAGCCCGGAGCCGTAACGTTTTTCCGCCTTCAGTTGCAGGGCGTGGTAGTTGGATGACATGTCCTGCGAAAAGTAACTCATGGGGCCAAATGTTGGGTATGGACGACGGCCCTGAATCGCGCCTGGGCCGGGACGCGGATCGTTGAAGGGATTTGTGCTGTTCAAATGGATTCCATGGTTACCCACGTAATTTACTTCGACGACAGTGTCTCGCGATAGCTGCTGTTGGATACCAACGTTCCAGTGTTGATCGCTGCCCCGGCGCAAATGCGTGTAAGTGGGATTAATAGTGGGGGTAACCCCGGCGCTTCCGAGTGGCTGGCCAAGATAGAAGTTGCCGAATGTGCGGGTCGGTATGCCAGTGCTCGGATTGAACACTGTTTCGCTTAGGAAATAAGGCAGGATATTTCTGTTCACGCGCCCGTCGGTATTTTCCATTTCGTAAAAGATGCCATAACCGCCACGGATGACGGTGCTTTCGCCAAAGGGTCTCCAGGCCAGCCCGAAACGCGGCGCCCACTGATTTTTGTCAGGGTAAGTAATCGAGATGGGCAGCCCCGCTTGACTGCTGGTTTGAATTCGGCTTCCAAAAAGGGTATAGGCGGTCGGCGCCGAAGGCTGAGAACTGAGATCAACTTGATTGGTGTTGCTCGCGACAATGATGGGCCTTGCAGAGGTCGCGTCAAAGGTGCCAAGCTGCCCTTTGTATCCCTTCATCCACGGCGAGTATTCGTAACGCAGGCCCAAATTGAGAGTCAGGCGGCTCGTCAGCTTGTAATCGTCTTGCACGAAGAAGTGCCAATAAGTAGCCTCGCCTCCAAACCAGTCGCCTGGGTAAGCGCGCGAACCGGAGAATGGATACCCTAACATCCAGTCAGCAAACGCATCACCCGTTCCTGCGGGGCGAGCAGGATTTTGCGTATTGACGCCCGTGAAGCTCCAGGTGCCTTGATAACTTGAGCTGTCGGTAAAAAGCGGATTCCAATGCCGGATCTCTGTTCCGAATTTAAGAATGTGGGCGCCCTTCACCCAAGTCAGGTTATCGATGCCTTGCACGACCTTGAAATCCTGTGTCTTGGGGCGTTGATCGAAGGCGGAACCGGCCAGGGAGGTGTAACCGCTCCAGGCGAAATCAGGAAAAGATCCGGCTACGCCCGGCCGCTCCAGACCGGTGAAGCCGCTCACGCCAGCCTGCTGATAGAAGTTTGTGCCCTGGCCGAATGCCCGGAGATCGATCATCTGCGGCAGATAGCTGAAGCGGGCCTCATGAACAATGGTGGGAGTTAAAGTGCTGGTTAATCCAGCGACAACGTTCTGCCCGCGCGTGTTTAGGGGAGCGTAGCCTAAGGCTGGATAGGCGTTCGGGTCGGACTCGCGATAATCGTGCCAGCTCCAGCGAACAAACAGGCGGTGCTTATCTGTAATCGTGCGGTCTCCGCGTATTGTGAATTGGTCCGTATCGAGTGGTTGCGTCGGCACGAACGCGGCAGTTCTTGATCCTATGTTTGGATCTGAAATGTATTTGTTGAAGAAGAGAGCCTGTGGGGAAAGCCGATTGGCGGGAATGATGTTATTAGGAAACGCTATGCGGGGATTTGTGAGCGGATCGTAGATGGTGTTGAGCCCGCGCGCGCTGAAGTCGCCTTGCTTCTGAGCCGGGCTGGGCACAATATTGTTAAAAACGAGGCCTTGCCGCTGGCGCATTCCTTCATAAACAACAAAGAAGAAAGTTTTGTTTCTGCCGCCGAGGAAACGGGGCAGAGCTAATGGCCCGCCGAGGTCACCTCCGAACTGATTACGCTTTAGGGGCTGAATGCCGGGAGAGAAAAAGTCACGGGCGTCCAACGCGTCGTTGCGAAGGAATTCGAACAACGCGCCATGGAACTGGTCTGAGCCGGACTTCGTGGTCATATTGAGAATGCCGCCAGCCGACCCGAACTCGGACGAATAAGCATTCTGCTGAACGCTGAATTCACGCAGTCCATCAATCGACGTCTGGACCATGGTGCCTCCCTGGTGATGATCGGAGACATCGACTCCGTCAAGGAGGAAGGTCGTTTGAGCTCCTCTCACCCCGCTAATCGCAGTGCCGGAAATGTAGTTGGCGCGTATTCGCAGCAGATTCCCGCCTCCGGGCAAGGTGGCAGCGCCGGGTGTTAACTTCGCCAGGTCATAAAAACTCCGGCCATTCAAAGGGAGATTGACGATTTCCGTGTTCGTAACAACCGTACCGAGCGAGGCCGACTCGCTATTTAATAACGGGGCGTTGGCTTTCACTTCGATGGTGGTTGCCGTGGACCCAAGCTGCAGGCTCGCGTCGGCGCGAGCGGATTGGTTTACCTGAACTTCGACATTCCGGATGATGAAGGTTTGAAACCCGGTGGCGGTAACGGTGACATTATAGGTGCCAGGCTCCAGCGGTGTCGCGGTAAAATCCCCTTGTCCATTGCTTGTAACCGTTATGGCCTGTTGCGTCGCTGCGTTAGCGACAGCCACTGTGGCTTGCGCTACTGCTGCTCCATTCGGATCAATGACTGTCCCTACAATGCGCCCGGATTCGACTTGAGCGAAGCAAGAGGCGGCGATGCTCGCTGCAAGAAAAATTTTGCAAAGCGGCTTGGCGAACGTACGCAACATAGCGCAGACCTTTCAATTGTCAGACAAGCTGACATTTATTTATTCAGATTTTGCAAATATATAGTTTTTTTGAGAGGATGTCAATACCGATGTCTGGCCTTAAAGCTGTCGCCCGTACCACCCTAGGCGAGCAAGTAGCGGTGCAAATTGCTGAAATGATCTCAGAAAAACAGTGGAAAGCCGGCGAGAAGCTGCCTCCGGAGACGGAACTCTGCGGGGTTCTGCACGTCGGAAGATCCACCTTGCGGGAGGCGCTGAAATCATTGGCTTTTGCCGGATTGGTTCGCATGCGGGCCGGCGATGGAACCTATGTCGCCGAGCCTTCCCGCAGCGCGTTGGACCGGATCTTTGCCAAAGGATTTCTCAAAACGGAGAAGGATTTGGCGGATGTTTGCGAAACTCGCCTGGTGCTGGAAACGGAGCTGGCAGCGCTGGCTGCTGAACGCGCGACAAGCGATGATATAGCATTCTTGAGTGAACTGATTGCCACGGGTGAGGAGAAATTGACCAGGGACCGGCAGTCTTTCAGCGAACTCGATCTCGATTTTCACCTTGCCGTGGCGAACTGCTCGCAGAACAAGCTGTTGCCGCGATTATTGATGGATGTTCGCGGTTTATTGGCGGAATGGATTACCAAGTCGCAGGAGTTGCCGGGAATGCGGGAGAATGCGCAAGAACAGCATAGGCGTATTTATAAAAGCATCATGAAACATGATCCTGAAAGAGCGCGCAAGGAGATGAAAGCGCATCTGCAAACCTTTGAGCGGGCCTATAAGTTGCTGGGGCGAATTTCAGATACCGCTCAGGCGGGCGTATGAAGCTTGTACAAATTGTTCGCGGCAGTGAGCGCCGCGTTGGGATTGTAGATGATTCGCGCTTAAAGCTATTGAATGCTGATGTCCCTAGCGTTTATGCGCTTGCTTGCCATGCGGTACAAAGTGGAAAGCGGCTGGCGAGTGCTGCGGGGAATGCCGTTTCTGATGAAACGTTGGAGTATGAGGAGGTTTATCAGGGGGTTTCCGATTGGCGTCTCTTGCCGTCATTTGATCACCCGCATGATCCTGCCCGTTGCATGGTAAGCGGCACCGGTCTTACTCATAAAAAGAGTGCGGAGAATCGAGCCGCCATGCACAAAGATGCGTCAGCGGAGATGACGGATAGCATGCGGATGTATCAAATGGGAATGGAGGGCGGCGTTCCGGAACGGGGGCGGATCGGCGTGCAGCCGGAATGGTTTTACAAAGGGGACGGATCGATTTTGAGGGCGCATGGCGAAACTCTCGACCTTCCCGCTTATGCGGAGGACGGAGGGGAAGAACCTGAAATTGCGGGTGTGTACCTGATCTCACCCGCAGGCGAGCCGCTGCGTATTGGCCTCACAGTCACCAACGAATTTTCCGACCATAAAATGGAAAAGAAGAACTATTTGTATCTGGCCCACTCGAAACTTCGAAACTGCTCGATTGGTCCGGAATTGAGCATTGGTGATGTGCCGTTTGAGGATGTGCCGGGGACCGTCGGGGTTATACGTGACGGGCAGTTCGTCTGGCGCAAGGAAATTTGGTCAGGGCAGAAGAATATGTGCCACTCCGTAGCCAACTTGGAGCATCACCACTTTAAGTATGAGGCTCACCGCCGGCCGGGAGATGTTCATATTCATGTCTTCGGGGCTGACGCTTTCAGCTTCGGCGATGGCCTTGCGCTCGGAGAAGGCGACATTATGGAGGTTTCTTTTCCTTCCCTTGGACGGCCTCTGCGGAACCGCCTTAGAATACAGAATCCGTTGAAAGTGCCGGTAAGCGTTAGGGCGCTTTGATAACGCGTTGCCGAAGCGCACGGAAACGAAGCGGACGCCGCTATTTTGCAAACTTCGCAATAAAATCAGTTTTCTGCATTTTTTTTGAGAAAAAATGCAGAGCGTTCCCACCCTTTGGGCGTAAGCATGGAAACTCTTTCCAAAATTGGCCCAAAATTTGGGATTTGTCTGCTGGCCCTCAGCTGTTATGCCTGGGCCCAGACACCAGGAACCATTGCCACGTTCGCGGGCAATGGTTATTACAGACCCCCTGCCAACCCCACCGGCGATGGCAGCCCAGCCACTAGCGTGGCGCTACAGACCCCGGATGCGCTCGCGGTGGACGCCTCCGGCAACCTATATATTGTTGATAAGAATGACAATCGTGTCCGCAAGGTAGATGCTTCTTCGGGTATCATCACCACAGTCGCGGGTAACGGCACGGCAGGCTTCAGCGGCGATGGCGGCCCGGCCACGAGCGCGCAACTGGATAGCCCTATTGGAGTCGCAGTAGACACTCCTGGCAACCTCTATATTGTTGATTCCGTCAACAACCGAATTCGAAAAGTGGACACGTCGGGCCAAATCAGCACGTTTGCTGGTAACGGTGCCGCTCCCCCGGCCACCCCCACTCCTGCCGACCCCATTGGCGATGGCGGCCAAGCGACGAGCGCGGAACTCAACAATCCTTCTTCGGTCGCGGTGGATACGTCCGGTAACGTGTATATTACCGATCAGTCTCATCGCATCGTCCGCAAAGTGAACACTTCGGGCATCATCACGACAGTGGCGGGCGTAGAGAACACACAGGGTTACTCCGGCGATGGCGGCCCGGCGACGAGCGCCCAACTGGATAGCCCTAAGGCTTTAGCAGTGGACGCGTCCGGCAACCTGTATATTGCGGATCAGTATGGTTATCGCATCCGCAAGGTGGACACCACCGGTACCATCACGACCATCGCAGGCAACGGTGTCGCGGGATTCACTGGTGACGGCGGCCCAGCGGCCGGTGCACAGTTGAATGCCCCCGCTGGATTAGCAGTAGACGCGTCCGGCAACTTGTATATCACTGACCAAGGCAACATCCGGATTCGCAAGATCGACACCACTGGCAAGATCAGCACAGTGGCGGGCAATGGCACCGCCAGCCCGGCGGGGGGCGATGGCCCACAAAACCTCATCGGCGATGGCGGCCCTGCAACAAGTGCGCCATTATCCCAGTATGTCGCTGGAATCGTAGTCAGCTCCAACTACCTTTATATTGCTGATTTCGGTGATGATGCGGTTCGCCGGGTCAACTTGACAGCTGCGACGGTCCAGGTCACGTTGGCTTCCGATACGCCCGGCGCGAGTTTCGTGGTGAGCGGCACCGGTTGCGAGCCAGGCACGTACCCGGCACCAAAAACGCTGACCTGGGCGACCCAGCCCCAGGCCGCGTGCTCGGTCACCGTTACTGTCCCGAGCGGCTATTCGTTCAGCGCCTGGGCCGATGGCCCGACAGCAAACCCACGTACCTTTAATGCGCCGGCATCCAATACCACCTACACGGCCCACTTTGGCGGCAGCATCGGCATCTGTTCCTATGCTCTTTCCGCCACCACCGCCGGTTTCCTGCCCGCGGCCGACGATGGCAGCGTCACTGTGACAGCGCCGGCCGGCTGCACCTGGACTGCGATAAGCAACGCTTCATGGCTGACGGTCACGGCGGGCGCAAATGGGACCGGCAACGGCACGGTCTCGTTCCATGTGGACGTCAACAGCGGAAGCTCCGCCCGCACCGGCACACTCACCATTGGTGGCCAGACCATGACGGTAACGCAGGCGGGAACCTCCGTTACATCCCCCACCGCCTTACGCTTTGTGCCGGTGACGCCCTGCCGCGTGGCCGATACACGCGACAACAACGGCCCGTTCGGCGGCCCGCTGCTCTCCGGGCAAACCACGCGCGACTTCGCAATTCCGCAAAGTGCTTGCGGCATACCGGCCAACGCTCAAGCGTACTCCCTGAATTTCACCGTGGTGCCTCCGAGCAAACTGACCTACCTCACGGTGTTCCCCACGGGGCAACCTCAACCCGTGGCCTCGACCCTCAACTCGTTCGATGGCCGTATCAAGGCGAATGCCGCGATGGTTCCGGCGGGCACCAATGGTGCCGTGAGCGTTTTTGCTACCGACGACACTCAGCTCATTATCGATATCAACGGGTACTTTGTTCCGGCCTCCACGGCTTCGGCGATCGCCTTCTATCCGCTCGCTCCTTGTCGCCTCGTTGATACCCGAGGAGCCGCCGGCCCGCTCGGTGCGCCCTCTATGTCTGCCCAGCAGGAACGGGTCTTTCCCGTGCGGACGAGTTCCTCCTGTCAGGTGCCGGCCACGGCCCAAGCGTACTCGCTCAGCTACACGGTTGTCCCGAAAGGACCATTGGGCTACTTAACCACTTGGCCGACCGGGCAAGCGCGTCCTGTTGTTTCGACCCTGAATGCTCCGACCGGCACCATTACCGCCAATGCGGCTATCGTTCCGGCCGGTGACAACGGGGATCTCTCGGTCTATGTCACCAACGATACCGATCTGATTATCGACATCAACGGCTATTTTGCTCCACCCGCGAGCAGCGGCCTTTCGCTGTACAACCTGGCACCCTGCCGAGTCTACGATTCGCGCATGCCCGGGGCGCAGCCGATCGTCAATAGCACAGCCGTCAGCGTGGCAGGCAGCACCTGCAGCGCTCCGGCCAGTGCGCAATCCTATATCTTCAACGCGACGGTCGTTCCCACCAACTCGCTGCTGTTCCTGACACTGTGGCCGCACGGGGCTGGCGAACAGCCGAATGCTTCCACACTCAATGCACCAGACGGTGCGGTCACGTCGAATCTGGCGATTGTGCCCACCACAGATGGCTCAGTCAGTGCTTTTGCCTCGCACTCCACGCACCTGATTCTGGACATCTTCGGCTACTTCGCGCCCTAGAGATAGGCATGAACCATCGGAACCGCCGGTAGTTCTCCTCATCCACCACCACACCTACAGAAACTGAGAATGGCGCACGGGACGGAACCATCCCGTGCGCCATTTAATTTAATAGAAGCTTAGATTACGTTTGGCGGGAGAGGGTGGGATAGTGGACGCTAACGGCTTCGAACCGCTGACCTTCTGGGTGTAAACCAGACGCTCTAACCAGCTGAGCTAAGCGTCCCCATTGATAACCTCCAAAATAACATGGTGAAGCGTTGGTTCATTAAGATCCGAGTAGTTGGGCATACAAGCTTCGTGCTATTCCTACGTCGGTCGTTCCTTTAATAATGGCCCGGCCATCGGGAAATATGGTCATGTCGTATTTGGGCAGGGTCATTCGTAAGGCAAATTCGTTTACCCGCACAGTGCCGAATAATCCTAGTCTTGCCGCAAGCTGTTGTAAATCAAGCGTTTTCGTCGTGTTATGGAGCTGCACCGCGTTGCGCCCGCATAAGCTGACCGGCACGCTGCGCTTTCCATCCAGATAGCGGTATATATGATGGCCGCAGGTCGGGCAGTCCGGATCGCGCTCACCCGCATCTACATATTGACTGGTTCCTTGCCAGACGTCGAAGCTGTGGATTTGACAGCGGAACTCTCCCCCAACAAGCAGGCGCAAAGCTGCCGTTACTTGAAGTGCCGCCACGGAGGCCGTGGTGGATGAAATAACCCCGTTGACATCACAGGTCGGCTGAAGGCCGGTGGGCGGCTCCGGGTACACGCAACTGAAACAGGGACCATGCCGGGGGTCGATGGGCATGACAATACCGTAGCTGCCGATAGCGGCTCCGTAAATCCAGGGGATCATTTGTTTCACGCTAAGATCATTGAAGAGATAACGGGTTTCAAAGTTGTCGGTACCATCCATGATCACGTCGCAGTCTCCCGCTAGCTCCTCTGCGTTGGAGGGGGTCAGGTCATTTACAAAAGGTTCAATTACGACTTCGCTGTTTACTGCTTTCAATCTGCGAGCGGCTGCCATCGCTTTAGGGACTTCGTTCGAGGCGTCGTCCTCGTCGAACAGCCACTGCCTCTGAAGATTTGAAAAGTCGACGTAATCGCGATCAATCAACCGCAATCGGCCTACTCCCGCGCGCGCCAGGGCTTCTGCTCCAAAGCTGCCGAGAGCCCCGCAGCCAACGATGCAAACCGACGCGTTTCGAATCTTTTCTTGCCCTTTTTCTCCGATGGGTGGAAAGAGAACTTGCCGGGAATAGCGGTCTTTTGGGCCCGGATTCATATATAAAAATCGTAACAGCCATCCTGCTGCTGGGAGCAACAACAGTGCGCGCCTCTTCGCAGGGACAATCTCCCGTTCAGGACGCCTCGCATTATGAGGGTCTTCGTATTGCCGCAATACAGTTTCAGCCGGAAGATCAACCCCTATCCAGAGAAGAGCTGAATAAAAGACTGCCTTTTATGGATGGGTCCGAATTTCATGAGCCGTTATTGCGCCAGGCGATCCAAAACCTCTTTGCCAGCGGACGGTATGCTGACCTGGCGGTGGATGCTACCGAAGTTGATGGAAAGGTCGTCCTCCGCTTTATCACGCTCCCCGCTTACTTCGTCGGGCGCGTCCGGATTTTGGGCGTTAAGACTCCTCCGAGCGCCAGCCAACTAATCGATGCGGCCCGGCTCCGTTTGGGCACGAGTTACGCTGACTCGCAACGGATTCAGGCTATGGAATCCATAAAGGATCTGCTGCGGCAGAACGGCTTTCATAACGCACAAGTCAACTCACAAGTTGAATACCGCCGGTCAGAGCAGCAAGCTCAGATTCGGTTCCAGATCGATACAGGCGACCGGGCACGCTTTGAACAGCCGCTCATTACGGGCAATCCGCAACGGCCAAATGACAGGATTATCCAAGCGACACATTGGAAGAGGCTCTATGGCCTGCTTGGGTGGCAACAAGTGACTCAATCGCGCATGCGCCAGGGGGTTGATAATGTGCGCGAATACTACGAGAAACGTAATTTCTTCGATTCGCGAGTAGCATTAACCCGGCTTGAATATGCTGAAGCGACAAACACTCTGAAACCCACCCTGGATGTGCAGGCAGGTTCGAAAGTAATTATCCGCACCGTCGGCGCGAGAATCAGCAGTGGCAAGCTCAGGCAGCTCGTGCCGCTTTTTCAGGAACACGCGATGGACCCTGATCTTCTACTGGAAGGCCAGCGCAATATCCAGCAATACCTGTTTTCAGAAGGTTACTTCGAGGCTACGGTGTCCTACGAAGTGACAAAACAAACTGCCACCCGACCGCAAGTTGTTACTTATGATATTATTCGAGGCGGTCACCATCAGTTCGTCTCGCTGCAAATCTCGGGTAACCGCTACTTCAACACCCAAACAATTCGAGAACGGCTATTCATCGAGCCGGTTGCATTTCCCCGCTTTCCTAATGGGCGTTTTAGTGAGGCTTATCTGCAGCAGGATCTGCAAGCCATTCGCAACCTTTACCGGTCGAATGGGTTTCGAGATGTAATCGTTACCTTCCGAAGCCAAGATGATTATCGGGGCAAAGCCAACCATCTCGCTGTTTTTATCGAAATCCGAGAAGGACTGCAATGGCTTGTGTCTGATCTTAGTATTGAAGGAGCGAGAGAAGGTGACGGCCCTATCCTACGTTCCAGGCTTGCCTCTTCCGTGGGACAGCCCTTCAGTGAAGCTAATATCGCCGTTGACCGTGAGAACCTCTTGAGCTTTTATTACGATCTCGGCTACTTAAATGCTACCTTCGAGTATTCCGCTGTTCCCGCGGAAATTTCGAATCACGTTAACCTGCATTATGTTCTGCATCCAGGCAGCCAGCGGTACGTCAGAAATATCCTAATTAGTGGTCTCGAAACGACACGATTCAAGCTGGTTACCAGCCGCATCGAGCTAAAACAGGGCGAGCCCTTGTCGCTTCCGCAGCAAACAGATAGCCAACGCCGCCTTTATGACTTAGGCATTTTCGCCCGCGTGAACACAGCGATTCAGAATCCACAAGGCGATGAAGAATTCAAGAACGTCCTGTACGACATAGAGGAAGCCCGGCACTATTCATTGAACATTGGAGTAGGAGCGCAAATTGCCCGGATCGGCGGCGGCGTCACCAGCTTGGATAATCCGGCGGGTACTGCGGGTTTTTCACCCCGCGTTGCGTTCGGCATCACGCGGCTGAACTTTTTAGGCCTGGGACAAACAATTGGTTTACAAACTGCCTTGTCGAACATTGTGCAGCGCGTTGCCCTTACCTACTTTGTGCCTCGTTTTGTTTCCCGCGAGAACCTGAACCTTTCGATCACTACGCTTCTCGACAATTCCAACGATATTCGAACCTACTCATCTCGACGCCGGGAGGCTTCGATTCAATTGGCACGAAGGCTTTCACGAGCTTATACCTTGCAAGGCCGGCTCGTGTTCCGCAATGTGACTTTATCGAATCTGAAAATTGATCAGCTGTTGGTTCCTTTACTTTCCCAGCCGGAGTCGCTTGGCGCAGTCGAGTGCTCGGTGATTCAAGATAAGCGGGATGATCCAACGAATGCGCACCGCGGCATCTATACAACATTGAATCTTAGCTATGCTCCCGGCGTGCTTGGCTCACAAACCCACTTCGCCCGCGGACAATTCAGAAACTCCACTTATCACACTCTAGGCCGCGATTTGGTGTTTGCGCGCTGTACGCAGTTTG
>JBJMGL010000461.1:0-1911 GCA_045807985.1 Bryobacteraceae bacterium | reverse complement strand
ACACCGCCACGAATGTGGTGGCCACCAATTTTCTTGCCGGCGTGGATATCCTCAGCCTCCAAGGCGATGGTAACTGTTCTGTGCAGCCGGATATGGTGATCTGCAGCCTTGGTAATATCCCCGCCGGCAGCGCTCGGCAAATATTCTTCGATTTCTCACCTCGCCAACAAGGGGTATTGAACGATCTCTTCCTTGCACGCACAGACACCTTTGATCCAGTGCAGGCCAATAACAGGACGAGTTTTGTGATCCGCGCGGCTGCTCCTCTTGTCATTCTCAAACAACCGCGAAGCCAGCGGGTCTTGCCGGGATCGGACGTGAATTACTTTGTCGATGCCCAGGGCGTGGGCGCCTTGAGCTATCAGTGGCTCATCAACGGCGCGGCTGTGCCAGATCAAACCGGCCCGATTCTGACTCTCTTTAACGTTCAGAATTCCGCGTCGATTCAAGTGCAAGTCTCCGATGCTTACGGCTCTATCCTCAGCTCAGTGGCTGCTCTTATCGTCGTCACACCTCCGCAGATCAGCTCTCAACCGAATCCAGTCTCCGTGGCGCACGGAACTCCTGCACAGTTTTCCGTGCAGGTGGATGGCTCGCCGCCTCTTCGTTTCCAATGGCGCTTGAACGGGGCAAATATTCGGGGAGAAACCAATCCTGTTTACTCTATCGCCGCGGTTACCAAAACAAACGCGGGCAGCTACTCGGTGGCTGTGGCAAACGAGGCAGGGGTCATTTCTTCGATCGCGGTCCCGCTCATTTGTTCAAACATCTTGCGAGTGGATCCAGGGGACAATCTGGCCTCACGGGTAGACCTCGCCCCAGCCGGGGTTAACCCATTTCAAGGCGAAGTCCAGGCCTATAATCTGGCGGCAACCGTTGAGCCCGGAGAACCCAACCATGCCGACAAACCAGGCGGCGGCTCGGTCTGGTTTAAGTGGACCGCACCTGTCGATGGCATCGCTACTTTCGACACTATCGGGAGTACCTTCGACACGCTGCTGGCGGTTTATGTCGGCACCGATTACGCGAATCTCGGTTCTGCAATTGCCAGCGACGAGGATAGTGGTGGGTTTTTCACGAGCCTCGTTCGGTTTAATGTCAATCAGGGCCAAACCTACGCCATTGCGGTGGACGGCTTCGCTGACAAACGGGGCAATCTTGTCCTGGGTTGGGCGGTCCAGCAGACGACTCAATTCCTCCCCAGGATAATCGAACAGCCCAAGAGCCAGACGGTTCTCGAAAGCAACACAGTCACTCTAACTGTTCTGGTGTCCGGAAGCGCCGCCGCCAACTTCGGTTACCAATGGTTCTTCAACGGCAAACAAATTCCCGGAGCCACCAGTTCGACTTTTACAATCCCCAGTCTGCGGCCTGGCGATGTCGGCATTTACTGGGTCCAGATCCAGGACTTCAGCACTGACCGCATGATCGAGAGCCGACACGTTACCGTTGAAATCGGCCCCGTTTCGTACATTCAGTCTCAGGACAAAATCGAAGATGTATTCCTAAACGCCGGAGGAGGCGGGGCAGGCTTTCGAGCCACAAAGTCCGGAAGCGGTTTTCCCCCTTTCATCTCAGTTGCCCTGGGCGTGCCTGGCACTCAGGTCATGAACAATACCAACAGCACGGCCGATATCGACTGCTTCGATATTGGCACCGCCAGCCGCTGGCTGGGAATCATAACTACCAATGCCCCCGCGGGCAGCATTTTGCGCGTCGACACTTCCGGGAGCGCCATTGCAACCGAGTTGGCTGTTTATCGCTTTCTCGATCTCGCCTGTCTCCAAAGCCTGACTTGTATCCACACCAACCTTATGGGCTGCGACACAAACGGGTCGGGCGGCGGCTACAGTCAGGTGCAGTTCTCACCGCGCACCGGGGGCCAGTACCTGATTTTTGCCGACGGTTTGT
>JBJMGL010000460.1:0-23721 GCA_045807985.1 Bryobacteraceae bacterium | reverse complement strand
GCATCCCCGCTTTGAGTTGGTGTTTCAGCCTACCTACTGTCCGCGCTCCAGCCCGCTGGAGCGCATCTACGGCGACGTGCATGACAACGTCACGCGCAATCACCGGCGCAAGCGCATGCGGGACTTGGTGGCCGATGTAATCCGGTTCTTGGAGCAGCACGGGCCATGGCGCTACCGCCTATCGACCATCTATGAGGAGCCGGCCGTCACCGCGGAACTGCACAAGTTGCAACGGAAGAGCGCGGCGTGACTGTGCCATTCTTTTTGTGGAACGATTTAGACGGCGGCCACACCAAGACTGACCTTTTGTCTGGTGATCGATAAGACGGTGATATCGTCTTCTTGGCCGAACTCTTGGGCGGCGCGGGTAATTTCAAAAGCGGGCTGACCAGCCAATTCCTGTGTGCGCTGGAAACCGAGCAGTTCCCGCTTGTCGTTCCGGGCTTCGATCACGCCGTCAGAGATCCAGAGGAGGCGGTCGCCAGGCTGCAGTTTCATCTGTCTCTCTTCCCATTCCGCATCGGATGTCAGACCGAGGGGAAGACCTGGCGGAGTCGCGATTTCTTCTCCGTTGCGGTAAGGCGCGAAATGGCCAGCATTAGCGAGCGTGACAGCCCCGTCCGGCGCAAAGAAGGCACAGCAGCAGGTAGTGAATCCGCCCTGGCTCACTCCCAGCAAAACAGCATTCAACTCCTGCAAGACAGACGAAGGTTCATCGGATTGGCGGTTCCGTAGCGCGCCGACTACCATGGAAACCAGCAGGGCGGCTTGCACGCCTTTGCCGCTCACGTCGCCCACGACCAGCAGCAACGAGGCAGGAGAAACGGGGAAGAGCTGGAAGAAATCGCCGCCGACCTCCGTGGCGGGCTGGTAGCTCGCCTCAATTTCGAAGCCAGGCACCTGGAGAGATTGAGACGGCAGCAGAAGGTGCTGCACGTGCCGAGCGGCTTCCATCTCACGGCGCAAGCGTTCGCGCTCGTCACGAAAACGCAGATTCGCTTTATGGATCTGCATCGCGATCGCGGGCACCCAGACCAGATAGACTACATCCCATAACCACAGCCGGAATCCGGCGATGTTGATAGCTACTGGCGCACCGATGCCGTAAGTGATTGCAATTGTTATATCGAGTACGTTGTATAGAATCGTGGCCCCCAAAGCAGCAAAAAGGATCAAAGTGAGTCCCGCATCCAAAGTGCGTTTGCGGACTTCCGCAGCCGCCACCGTGATAGAGACAACTGCAGGAATCAACAAAACAGTAAGCCTGACCGTTATCGCTGAGTACGAGAATGGCAGAGGCGCAGCCAGCGCTGCGATTAACCACCCTATGCAGCGCATTGCGAACGGTACTGGACGCCGGAAGAACGCGTATGAAAATTCGATGGTCCCAAGACAGCTAAGCCATACTCCCGCCCACAAGAATGCAGTAATGATACTGCCCGGTATACTGAGCGGGCCATCGTTCTCATAGAACTCGCACATGACAACCAGCGCGCGGCCCAGCAGAATGATACCCAGCCAACGAAATGCAGCCCCTTGGGAGACAGAGGGTGGAAGCGACAAGAAATAAAGTCCTGCGAGAAGAAACCCGAAGTCGACAAGCAATTGCAACAGCCGAGGCTGCAGGTCGGCGTGCATCTGGGCGGATTCCGCCTCGTGCAGGGCCGCCAAGTCCCCGATTCGGTTGTCTCCGCCTTGAGTTCCCGGCTGGCGAGTGGGAGTTGCAATTCCAGGACCGATTTGGCCGATGCGAACGGCTACAGTATGATCGCCTGGGATGGTGAGATGAGCCGGTATCGGGAATGTCTGCCATCGCGGGGTGAACCATGTGCCACGAGGCAGGTCGCCGAAGCTGCCGATGCGCTGACCGTCCCAGTAAACGTCGTAAGCGTAAGCGATGGGACCTAGCAACAATCCCGGATCAGGCATTCCGCCTATTTGAACATGCAGTCGAATCCAATATTGTCGATCCGGTGGCAACGGGCCCGGAACGCGCAGCGGAGACCAATGGGAGTCGTCGAAGGTGGCCGAGGCCCATTGTGTGTTGTCGCCCGCGTGCCAGCGCCAGGTCCCGTCCAGCGCGGCGGTCCAGGGACCCGATGCCGCATGGACTGTGGTCTGCGCGCCTGTGCTCATCAGAGTGAAAGAGAAGAGCACCACGGCACGCCACATACGTGTCATCCATCTTAGCCTTGAAGAGCCGTTGTGGAAGCACGTTATCATACGGCCCTGCTTGAATCGACCCAAGAGCCTGCAGCGGCGGAGACGCAAATCGTTCACAACAAATGTAATTTCTTGTCATTTTTGATAAATGGCCTGTTTAGTTTTACTTGGCTGAATCAAACAGTTAAGAAATTCCGGAAGCAAGAATAGAACTGCTTTTGCGCATGGTTGACTGAAGCCGTTATCGACCGGCATCCGACGACTTCCGAAGCGAGGCACACTTGACTAAACTCCCGCAACTTTTTTGGTTTTCACCTTATCTTCTTTGTTTGTAAGTTGTGCGTGGGCACAGTCTAATTTGACCCAGATCAGCGATACTGTCTCGAATCCAGATGGATCGCCGTTCAACGGGACCGTTGTGATTACATGGACGGGGTCTGGAACCTCCACGGGCAGCGCCCCGGCTCCATACGGCACCTCAGCTAAGATTTACAACGGCGTGCTTTCAGTTTCTTTGGTACCCTCGGTAACAGCATTGTCCTCGGTATTCTATTTAGCTACTTTTAACAGCAAAGATGGGCGTCTTAGTTGGGTGGAAACATGGCAAGTGGGCGTTAGCAGCGCACCGCTAACTTTGAGTCAAGTGCGATCCAATATATCAGGCGCTACTGGCTCGTCTGGAGCCAGTACAATTTCGATTGGACAGGTCACTGGATTAAGTTCTTATCTCAATGCAATTTCTAACTCTGTAAATACTACGGCGGCAACGGTAGGCGGATTCAATAGCAGCATTAGTGGTTTAACCAGTTCTGTCGCTAATTTGACCAACATCGTGAATGGCTTGGCCAGTACACCAAGCGCCTCTAGCAACACCCCAACTTTTTTCGATGGTGAGATACTACAAGGGCTAATAAACGGAACTAACGCTGTTTTCAACTTGATTAATGCTCCCAACCCGGCGTCGAGCCTTTCTCTTTTCCGCAATGGCGTACTGCAAAAGGCTGGAAGCGACTTTTCGCTTTCCGGAGCTACGATCACCTTCTTCACAGCCAGTACTCCCCAATTAGGCGATCTCGTGCAGGCGTCGTATCGGACGGGCACAGCGGGCCAGTCCAATTTTGTTGATAATCAAACCCCAACTGGAACGGCCAACGGAGTGAATCTGATCTTCAAATTGGGCTCAGCCCCCAGTCCAACATCAAGCCTTCGACTGTACAAAAATGGCATTCTGCTCATGCAGAGCGCGGATTACACGGTGAGCGGCTCTACCATTACCTTTCTGAGCACCGGCAGCGCGCCGACCCTCAGCGACTCGCTCGTAAGCTTCTACCGCATTACGAACTAGGGCCCCCTAAGTAAAACTCCAAGTTAGGCTTCAACTGGGTTTGTATCTCAGGATTATTCAGATTATCTGTATTGACCAGGCGCGGGGGGAGGAGCATCTGTTTTGGAGTTTTTACTCCTTTGATCACTTTTATGGCCTGTTCGACAGCAGTTTCGCCCATACGAAATGGATCTTGGATCACCAGCGAATCGATCACTCCGGCCCGCAATTGCTCAAGCAGCCTAGGACTCGAATCGAAACCCACCAGTTTCATGCGACCGCCTCTCGCCTTTACAGCTTGACTGGCCCCCTCCGTTCCTGACTCATTTGAGGCGAAAATGCCGTTCAAGTCAGGATAAGCAGTCAGCATGTTCTCCGCCACCGTTAAGGATTGCGCAATGCTCGCCATGCCAAAGCGTTCATCCAGAATTTGAATACCTGGAAATTTCGCTTTCAGTTCCTCCCGGAAACCGTCCTCTCTCGCGGTCGTGGATGCGCCGCCTGGAGTGGTTTTAATCATAACGACTTTTCCTTTGCCGCCCAGAATGCGCCCCATGCGGTCTGCCCCTAATGCCCCTCCAGCACGATTGTCAGTGGCTACAAACGTTGCATATTTATCGCTATCAATTCCGGAGTCGAAAATAATAACTGGGATATGGGCTTTGGCAGCACGATCAACGACGATTTTGAAAGCTGCACTATCGGAAGGGGCAAGGGCCAAGGCATCCACCTGCCGATTGATCATCGTCTCCACAATTTTCATCTCGCCAGCTATATCGGTCTCACTGGCCGGACCATCCCATACAATATCCACCTTATTTGCCCAAGCGCTTTTCACGGCGCCCGCATGAACGCTCTGCCAGAAAATGTCCGCCGTCGCTTTCGGTATGACCGCAATCGTCGTTTTGTGGCTTCGGTTACAACTTATGGCTATTAACAAGCTGAAACCGGCCAACACGGAGAGAGCACCGTTTGAAACGTGGCGCGTGTTGCTGAATCTCATATTCGATAAACAAGAAGCTATTGCAATTCTCATAGCTTATCGAGAGGGAATAATGCAACTTGGACTCGTTGGCCTCGGGCGCATGGGCGCGAATATGGTGCGGCGGTTAGAAAAAGGCGGACACAAGTGTACCGTCTTCGATCTGAACGCCGAAAATGTGAAAAAGCTCGTGGAGGAAGGCGCGGCTGAGGCTGGCGCCGGTTCTCTGGAAGAACTTGTTAAACAGTTGCCGAAGCCGCGTGTGGTGTGGGTCATGGTGCCTTCCGGCAAGCCTACCGAAAGCACGATCCAAATCCTTGCGAATTGCATGGACTCAGGCGATGTCATTATCGATGGAGGCAATAGTTTCTATAAAGATGATATACGGCGCGCAGCGGAGCTGAAGAAGCATGGGATCGGTTACGTCGACGCTGGCACAAGCGGAGGTGTTTGGGGCGTCGAACGCGGCTATTGTTTGATGGTCGGCGCGGAAGAAGAGGTTTTTGCCCAAATTGAGCCCATCATTAAAACGCTATCTCCCGGACTTGGCAATATTGACCGGACACCCGGGTATGAAAAGACGGGCAGCACAGCGGAACAAGGATATCTGCGTGTCGGTCCTCCGGGCGCGGGGCACTTCGTCAAGATGGTTCATAACGGCATTGAATACGGCGTGATGCAGGCTTACGCCGAAGGTTTCGATGTTATGACCAACAAAAACTCGAAAAGCCTGCCCGAAAAAGAGCGTTACGACCTAAGTATTCGCGATATTGCAGAACTATGGCGCCGGGGCAGCGTTGTCGGCTCATGGTTGCTTGACTTAACGGCCATGGCCTTAACGGAAAGCCCCAACCTTTCCAATTTCACCGGCTTTGTGGAAGATTCCGGCGAAGGGCGCTGGACGATTAACGCCGCCATTGAAGAAGCAGTCTCAGTTGAAGTCCTAGCCTCAGCGCTATTCACGCGATTCCGCTCCCGGCACGAGCATACTTTTGCCGAAAAGGTTCTCTCCGCGATGCGTTCTAAGTTCGGTGGACATGTGGAGCTTCCCACGGGCGGCTAAATTTCCTTCGAGTTCCGGTCCTGTTGGTGTAATTTTCACCGGCAGGACCCTTGTTGAGAGGACCTGTGTTCCCCAAAACGAGATTTCAACCATTTCGCCGTGCTGTGTCGCTTCGCGCTGATACTGGTCAAAAACAAAATTCCCTAACGAATAGAAGATTTGACCGCCACGGTAGTTTTCTTCGGGCTGAATAACATGCGGATGGTGCCCAATGACAAACCTCGCGCCAGCATCAATCGCAGCGTGAGCAAACTCGACTTGAGCTTTTGATGGCTTCGGCATGTACTCAATCCCGCTATGCATCGAGACAATGACAACGTCCGCCCGTTTGCAGAGCGATTGCACATCTTTGATTACGGCTGCCGTATCGGTCAGCGCAATGCGAGGATCGATGTCCCGCCAGTTCCCGTTTTTCTGATCAAAAGTGTAGCCGAGAAAGCCGAAGCGAATTCCCTTCCTCTTTAAAATCACTCCTTCGTGTGTGGCAGTTTCCGATTCACTGCTGCCCACCGGAGCGATCTCGTGCGAGCGCAGCCAATTGATGGTGTACTCCATCCCATGAGCGCCACAGTCACGCGAATGATTGTTGGCTGTAGAGGCAACGGAAATACCCGCAAGCGTTAGACCGGCAATCATTTCCGGTGCGGCATGAAAGACCAGGCCATCCTCGTGGTACGGGCCGGTATCCGAGAATGGGGTTTCGAGATTGATAAAGCTGATATCCGCCGCTGACATCAGCGGAGCCAGTTTACGAAACGGCAGTGCCGGATCGTGTGTCGCAAGAATAGCGCGCCGCACCGCTCGGGAGAACATCACATCTCCGGCAAAGAGCAGACGGTTGTACGGTGGTTCTATTTTCTCTGTGATGGGCTTCGGCGGCAGATGAGGAGTGGTACAGGCCAACCCGAGTATCAGTAGCGCAAGGACAGCAAAACGCACTACAGCTTAGAAGCGGCTGCCTTATCGACAAACCAAACCGCATTGTCAGAATCGCGGGTTGCGATCTGGCATGGGTACCGCATCGGATCATCCGGACCCTTCAGCACTTCCCTCAGGGGCTCGGCTTTGTCTTTTCCAACCACTTGCAAGATCGTTTGTTGAGCCTTCAGCAGCACACCCGGTAAAAGCGTCACACGATGGCTGCGCAGCTTTTCTACCCAAACTGCCGCGGCAATGCCGGTCCTATTCTGAATCAGTGGTTCACCCGGAAACAGGCTGGCTGTATGACCATCAGGGCCCATGCCGCGATGAATCAGATCAAATTCCGGAAGCTGGCCAGGCTCAAGACCAAAAAATTTGGAGATCTCCTCGATGTACCGAATAGCCCCCTCTTCGGGAGTCAACTCACCGAAAATACGATGAATATTAGCATGTTTCACTTCGGCAGGCACGAATAGATTGTCATTTGCCAGCTTGAAATTGCTCTGGTCGTCGCCCGGCGGCACACAACGTTCATCCACCCAGAAAAAGTGAACTCTCGACCAGTCGAAGTCAGCTTTCGCCAGCCTGGTAAATAGTAGCTTCGGAGAGCTTCCGCCTGAGATGGCAAAGGTGGCGGACGGTTTTGTTTTCAGCGTCTCTTCTAAGCCTTCGAGAACGTATCGGGCACAAGCTTCGGCTGATTCATCCGCCCCTGCAGCAATACGCACGCCACGATTAGCCATGCAAAATCTCCTGCGCGCGTCTCAGTGCGCGATCAAAAGGAGGATCGCTCCCGACTAATGAAAGCTCTTCGTGCAACAAGGAGTAAAGGCTCAGCTCTGAGTAGGTGTAAGTGCGCTCGCGCCCGTTTGTACTGAACAAATGCATGCACTCGGCGCCGGTTCGCTCAAACTCAATGGTTTCCTCTTCTGAAAGGAGACGAATCCGCTGTAAACCTGATCCAAATCCCTTTTCCTGGCGGAATGCAACGCGAGCTCCGCTGATGGAGGAGAGCCAACCTGCCGCATACAAAGCTAAAGGACTGGGCTTATCCTCGGCATGGTGAATCTCAATAATGCGGAAGTTTGCGAATCTGTTCGTGCGGGCAGGGTTATCGAAGATCTGTGCAATGGGTTGTCGCCAAGCTGTCAGGCGCGTCCATTCAAGGTCCGCCACAATGCAGGTATTCTCCCGGAGCCGGGAAAGGAGCTTTAACGCCGAAGCCGCATCCTGGCCATTGGTGTCAATAATCACTTTGGTGGAAATATTAAGAACGGCTTGCAGGCCAGCTTTTTGCTCCTCCGTCGCATTCGGACTGAGAGCAGCCTGATGACGGCACCAGAAAACGACAGGAAGATCCGCCGCCGTAAGACCGATCAGCGTTGGTCCCACGTTGGGCCAACTGTCAGGCTTGGCGGTAATTTCGATTTGCTCGCAACAGATTTGCTGCGCTTTGCCGAACGGCTTCCAGCATTGCGCCAGGACACGAGCCTCCAGCCCATGTTCCGCCTTATCGGAAACGGCAAGAACAATGCCGCGGCTCGGATGCTCACGCATCAGCTCGGAGATAAATTGAGAGGCCGTGTACCCGCCGTCCTCTTCGTCCGTGGCAACAATCAGCGTCATGGCGCAGGCACGAAGAACAGTAGGCTTGCCTTGCTGTTTTTCCTCCTGGCCGAGGGTTGTCCACAGTTTGCCGAGCCCCTTTAGTATCTGTTCCGGTTGTGCCGGAAAAATAACAGCGCTACTCATGGAATTCTCCAAACATGGCCTTGTCGGGCCAGCATGTCATCCGAAGCTTTCGGACCCCAGGAGCCAGCCGGATAATTAGGGAAATCAAATTTTGTTTTCGCCCAAACATCCAGGATAGGCTGCACAATCTGCCAGCTTGCATCCACCATATCCTGGCGCGTATAAAGCGTGGGGTCGCCCGCCATGGCATCCAGCAGCAATGTTTCGTAAGCCGTGGGGGACCGCTCGCCGAAGCTGGACCCGTAGTTAAAGTCCATGGAAACAGGACGGACGCGCATTCCGCTTCCCGGACTCTTCGACAGAAAGCGCAAGGAAATACCTTCTTCCGGTTGAATACGCAGCACCAGGAGATTCGGGCGAACTTCCCGCAGCCCCGCTTTAGTTTCCTGCTGAAACAAACCCAGCGGCGGAGCTTTGAACTGGATAGCAATATCGGTGACCCGCTTTGGCATTCGCTTGCCCGTGCGAATATAAAACGGAACACCGGCCCAGCGCCAGTTATCAATGAAGAAAGTCACAGCGGCGTAAGTATCGGTCTGGGCATTTGGGTCAACGCTCGGCTCCTGGCGGAAGCCCGGCAGATCCTGTCCGCCGACCTTCGCCGGACCGTACTGACCAGCCACTGCATACTTGGGAACGTCTTCCGGCTTCATGACGCGCACAGCCCGTAGAAGTTTAGCGCGTTCGTCACGAACATTATTCGCGTCGAACAATGTCGGCGGTTCCATCGTCACGGTCGCCATGACTTGGCTCAGGTGGTTCTGGATCATGTCGCGCAGCGCGCCCGCTTCCTGGTAATAACCGCCGCGGCCTTCCACGCCAATCGATTCAGCAGCCGTGATCTGGACATTATCAACATAACGGCGGTTCCAGAGCGGCTCGAAAATGCCGTTACCGAACCGGAATGCCAGGATGTTCTGGACCGTTTCCTTGCCCAGGTAATGGTCGATCCGGTAAATGTTTGACTCATCGAGCACTGTATGGATTTCTTCGTTGAGCTTGCGGGCGCTGTTGAGATCATGGCCGAAAGGCTTTTCAATAATGACGCGCCGCCATCCCTTGCCGACCGTCAGCTTGTGAGCGCCCAGCGCCTTGACAGCTTCAGCATAGTAGCTAGGCTGCGTGGAGAGGTAAAAAAGCACATTGCCGGCCGTTTGGTGGGATTCTTCGACCTCATCCAGCTTATTGCGGATCTGATCGTATGACTCGGGATTACTCAGGTCGCCAGGAACATAGAACAGACATTGCGCGAAGGAGGCCCATACTTCGTCGTCAAAAGGCGCCTCCTCCAGAAATTTGGAGACAGACTCCTTCATCCGGTCGCGGAATTGGTCATCCGACATTGGTGTGCGGGAACTGCCAATCACGGCGAAACTCGGTGAAATCCGGCGCTCGTAGAAGAGGCGGTAAAGCGAGGGGAGGAGCTTGCGCTTGGAAAGATCACCGCTGGCGCCAAAGATGACGATAGCGCATGGCGGAACCCGCCGGTCGAAACGCAGAGGGTCCTGCAGGAGGTTAATTTCGGGAATCGGCTGAACGGCAACGCTCATGATCTGATTTGATGATAAGACGTGCCGGATGTGTCACGTTAAATGACGAATCCCAAAAAAGTAGTTGCAGTGTTAAATGACCTGCTATTCAGGGTCAAGATTCAGGAAGCGGCCAAACGCGGCGGGTTTGAGGTCGCGTTTGTGCAGTCGCAAGGAGAGGCGCTGGCACAGGCCCGAGGTCAGCCGGTTGTCATCATTTTGGACCTTAATGATGCAGGCGCGGAACCGCTTGACACGATTGAAAAATTAAAGAGCAATGACGAAACCAGGAGTATCAGCCTGCTTGGCTACGTTTCCCATGTCCAGGCCGATCTCATCAGGGCGGCGCGGGAAAAAGGCTGTGACGTAGTGATGGCGCGTTCCGCTTTCGCGCAAGACTTGCCGAAGATCCTGAGCCGGTATGGCGAAGAACCTGTAAATTGAAGCAGAAAGAAGATTAATATATGCGCAAGTTGGGGTGTATCAGCCTGTGAACTGGAATGAAGCAAGGGCTGACGTTCAGATTATTGGCCGACACGGATAAGAAGGTCGTGCAGCAGTATGGCTCCATGCGCGAGATGATGGGCATGAAAATGGCGGCACGAAACACTTTCCTGATCGATCCAGAGGGAAAAATCGTAAAAGAGTGGACCGGGGTAAAACCAGCCACTCATAGCGAAGAAGTGCTGGATGCGTTGAGCGATTTGGAAAAGAAGTAGAGTCAGTTCTTGTGCTTACGGGCCAGTCTGCGTGAGACATCGGGCCAGAACTCGTAAAGAACTGCGCCAATTGCACCTTCAAATGAAACCGTAAGTGCTCGTTTAACAGTCAAGTCCGCGCCACGATCACTTTCTGGGTAATACAGGTTAGCAATTCCTCCCGCTGCGAGGTTGCCTAGAATATTGGAGTAATTTGGCTGCCATTTACCGTTATCACCCCTGGCGCGAACCGTGCTCAAACCTGCATAAACGATGCGGCTTGTAAAAGATCCCGTGCCTTTACGAAAACAGCGTGGGTCTTGGTGCAAGAGAACGGGAACAGTGCGTTGCCCAGGATCGTGCCGCCGAAGTTGTCGGCGTAGGCGGCACCGAGCCTCTTGCTATAGTCTTGCGCTCCTTGTCCGTCATCAGCGAAGTCGTTTTGCCACTGATTGATTCCGGAGTACTCTGGCGATGGGGGCAGTGATAGCTTGCCTGCTGTTGTACAAGCCTTTGCAACTAGCCTCGCCAGTTCCAGTGTCCGGCCCAGCTCACTTGGGCTTTCTTTTGGAACGAGTCTGGTCTTACAGCGTGATGCAGATCGCCGGGCTCGTCGGCATGAACATAGCCGGATGGTGGTTGGCGTCCTTGGTTGCGAAAAGCGATCCCACCCTGGTACAGATGAGCTTCTTCGCCGTGGCTCACCAACTCAGGAACACGGCCGCGTTTGTTCCCAGCCTCCTGATTGAAGGCAGTTTCGCGGAAATGGCGAACGGGAAAGTCAAGCTGGAAAAGACGCCCGACAACGTAATGGCTTTTTGCACTTACGCTTCCATTCTGGTGTCGCTGCTGGTAGCGGGCGGCGGAATCATCATTGTCCCTTGGGCTCTCGCCCTGGTATATGGCAAAGCATATGCCGGCGCAGGCGGGGCGACTTCGCTGGCTTTAGCAATAGCGGTGGTTCACATGGACAGCGGCTTGGCTTCCGCCAGGCTTTCCATCCTCTCCTTCAAAACGGCAGGTATTGTCAATACCGCCTAGGCCGTTTTTCAGGGCGGCCTCATGAGAGTAAGAGGATTCGATTGAGTGTTTGATTCTCCCAGCCTGCTTTTTTCCTCCATCGTTTCAGTGACTCTCGCTTGTGTTGGGCGGCCGGGAGGAGATGGAGGGCTCTCTGGCGCATGGTGGCACGTGCGCGCTGCGCAGCGTCTTTGTGGAGGTGCCGGGCGTCTTCGCCGAAGCTCATATCGAGCCTCCTGCGGAGGGTGTTTTCCAGGGCCCAATGGCTTCAGGCGCTGGCTCGAAGCACCGGCGCCCAGGCGCGGGCCGCGTCCCCTGAGGGCCTGGGAGACCGAGCCGCTCCGGTCCGCCCCCCTCCCTACTGGGCGCGGCGATCGTGCGCGGGCCGCCCCGGGCGGCGCAGGAGACGGTCGCCCCGCCCCGGTCCAGCCGGCACCGCCGTTCGGGGAGGGCCGTGATTTCGTTGCGCTTCTCTTTCGGTGCCCTCTGCGCCAAGCGCCGCCGCGCTTCGCTCGCCCCAGCGCTCCCCAGAGGCCCGGCTGGGGCCGTCCCGTCCGGGCGGTGCCGCCCGCTCTTCCCGGCCCGGGCCATCCGGCGCGCCGGCGCTTCCGGCCACAACGCGCCGACCCCGGCGCCGCATCCCGCCGGCAAGGCCGGGGGGCGCGGGCCCGAATAAACCGCCGCCGGGGATCGGCGCGGGGAAGGCCGGGCGCCCACGGCCGCCTCGGGCACCCGAACTCCCGCTTCGACTCGCCGTCAGCTTCCCTCTCTGGCCAGCCATCCGCCCCCGCGAGCACACCGCCCAGCGTCCCGAGCAGAATCTCGCAAACCGGAGGCAGAACTTGATGCGGTTCGCCATGATCCTCCCGTGGGCCAAAATGATCTAAAAAGACGCCTCCGGCCTGTTTCCGGATGATCTCCTGCACAGCGAGATCATCTGCTTAAAAACAAAACGCTAGAAAAAATTATCCTAAAAATCTCATGTGGCCGCCCTGGGCAGAAGCTGAACGATGGCGCTGAACTTTCCCCGGCTGAGAGCGCGCTCTACAAGTCACATCCGGCGACTGGCTGTCGTTTGCTTGAAAACATCCCGCGCCTGGAAACCGTCGTGCGGATCATCGAAAAACAGGAGGAGGTCATCAATCCTCTCCTTCCCGGCCAGCCTCTGGGAGAGGCCGACCGGGTTCTCCTGGGAACGCATCTATAAAGCTGGCCCTTGCCTTGGATCACTTCACCTCGCGTGGCCTCACCAGGTCGGCGCTCGCCCAACTGCAGACAGGCAATCACGTCTACCCACCTGAGTGTTAAAAGCGCTGGCGGCCCTTGAGTCCGTGGACCTTGCTATGGAAAGCCGCGCTGTAAGGTTCAAGGAACTGACCACCGGGATGGTTTTGAAGACCGACATCGTTACAAAAGACGGATCGCTTCTTCTCGCAAAAGGCCACACACTCACTTCGACGATCCTGGAATGCCTGGAGCGTTATTTCACCGCACAAGGTATTCAGGAACCAATCGGGGTCCTGCTTTCGTAATCTAAAGTCAGCCTCTATAGCAACAAAAACTCTTACGGATTCAGGATGCGGATTCCATGGTACGGGTCCATGCGCCGCAAGTGCCGGTCGCTGGAAAGGATCACGTTGGCTCCCGCAACAAGCGCGCAATCAAGAAATTTGTCGTCCCTCGGATCGAGGCAGTCCGTAATGTTCCCGCGCAGAGAAAACCACTCGGCTTTCGCCTTGTTAAGAAAAAGGTCCAGCTCTTCAACAACAAAAGCAGTATTAACTTTACCTACAAATTTGGGACGGCAAAATACATCCGCAATCTCGTTATAAATCTCCCTTGAAATCGCGATTGTGTAGAAGGCAACTGCGTGCCTTAGAGAGCGTAAAGGTACGCCGCCAAAAATTAGCGCCGAGATCCAAACAGTGGTATCAACCACAACAACGCGCCTCATCTGTGTTTTGACTTAGCTGCTCTAACCTCTTCTACCCACTGTTCGACATCCTCTTCGGTCCCTGTAATTCCTGCCCGCTGAAACTCGGCCTGAATCTCGTTTGCAATTTTTCGCACCTCGGCTACACAACACGCCCGAAAGCTCTCCTCCAACATTTCGCTGATGCTGCGCCCCTCCGCCGCTGCCGTCCGCTCAACCTGTTCGGCTACGTCCACAGGCAAACTAATGCTGAAAACGCGAGTGGTTTCCGTCATGCCTCATGGTGATGCGACCGAAAGCAGAACACAGCGCGAGCTACTGCGCGTTTCCCTTCTTTTTCTGCCCCTGCATGTTCTTGCGGTACTCCGATTCCAGCAAAAGCTCAATCCGTGCCTGCGACATCTGTAAAATCAAGGACTTCGCCTGCGTATTCAATGTAAGCGTGTAAGGACCGTCTTGGGTGCCCAACTCGTCGATAAAGGCAAGTTGATCACCATTCAGCTGATACGTTCCCGTGCGTTTCACAGTCTGGCCATGAATCCGCACGTTCTGCGAAAAGGTGTTGCTTGCGGTCAAAATCAATGTGCCGCTGCACTGCCCCGGATGAGGGCGGCCATCGAAACAGGTATGTTGCGTCGGAAACCCGTTTTGCTCGTTCGTGGACATGCTGATGTATTCCCAGCCACCCGAGTCCTGCAGCATCTTCAGCTCATCACTACCAAGCTCACTGGCAAGCAAAATACCAGCAAACGCCACAACGAGGAGAGGAAAAAAACGCCGCATAACTACGCACCAAGAGTCTATCTCAATGCGTCAACGAATACAGGATGTAATTCACCGCAATCCTCACGCCTAACGCTGAGTACTGCTCCGGATACCCCGGAAAATCAGCCCACTCCCAAGAGTCGCCCAGATCGGAATTAAATGCCATCGCCACCATCACACGCCCTTTGTTGTCATAGATACCGCGCCAGTGCGCAACGTACCCATCGTTGCGGAACGGCACGCCCGTGCGCACCCCCCATTGACCCGGCACCTGATACCGGTCATCCAGATCATAAACCGTGTGAAAAATAGGGTCTCCATCCGGCAAATCGACAATCGGCCGGTCCGGAAAAATGCGCTTCATGCTTTGGGTGAAAATCTCCCAGTCTTGCGTGCCCCAAAAATCATCACACAACAAAAACCCGCCGCGCAGCAGATACTCCCGCAGTGTCTTAGTTTGCGCATCCGTCAAGTCCCATTCCCCAACAAATACGGCATAAAGCCAGGGATAATTGAAAACATCGTTTTTGTCGTCGAGATTGACCGGCTGCTCCACCGACCGCGCATCGAGACGCGTTAAACGCCGGACCGCCTGCAGCAAATGACGGTCAGACCTCGGGTAATCATTAGTCCAACTGGAATGCCCCTGCGTCCAATCCCAGCCAGCATGGCGAAAGTGCGCATCCGGAATGGCGGGAAACATCAAACGCGCAAAAACCCATTCCGTCTTCTCGGCATAGTCCGGCGGAAGAGGGATCTGCGTCATCCGGTACTCATCGCCCGGATACTCGCGGAACGGCTGCGGTGGAGTTCGCTCCACCGCATAAACGGCAGAGAGAACAACGGAGGCGAGAAAAAAAGGCAGCCAAACTCTTCGACCTCCCATAAACCCTTTAGCTCTTCACCTCACTCATAAATCACAGACTCAACGTCTCTGCGCTGAGAATAGCATCGTCTCAGGCGGCTACCTGGACAGGAGCATGGCCGTTATTCAGACAGTTAATGTCTGTCCGAATTTCCCTGTAAACTGAGCCTTGGTGCTTTACCACACTCGGCAGTTACGGGTTACCGCGATGATGGCGGCATTCACCTGCGCCGAATATTGCGCTGGCACTCAAACTGCGAGTTCTCCATCACGGCGGGACCCTACGCTCAACAAACCCATAGCCGCAAAGGCTGGTAACGGGTCGAAGCCGGCAAGAAGAAAGGAAAACAGTATGCCAGCATCACAAGGAAACGACTCTTCTGTTCCGTCGTTTTCGGAGTTTCTGAACTCAGTGCGCTCAGCGTCTTACCGCAAATTTTCAGCAGCAAGCGAAAGCCAGGTAACGAATGAGACCGAATTCGAGCAGATGAAGGAGCACATCTTAGACCTCTATAAACGCCTGGAAGCGCGGCGCAGCTTTAAGCAGGAGGACGGAGCTATTTTTGATTGTGTCGCGCAGAAGCAATCCACAAGCAGCAACCAGGCAAGCTTGGCTCCCCAGCCGCCGGACCTGCCCACCGGACAGAGCGCCAGTGGACCGGATCATGAAACCACAAAGCTAGTTTCACCTTTGCCAGAGTACCAAAAGGATAATCGCGGCTCTTCCACATGCCCGGAGGGATCATATCCGATGCGTCGGCTAACGCTGGAAGATATGACCCGGTTCGAGACGTTGCGGGATTTCCTTGGAAGGACCGCAGTCAGGAAACAAGCTCCGCCAACACCCCGGCCCCGTTCGTAAGAAGGCGTACTCCGGTGCATCCGTTGATTCCTGGCTCATCAATTGCACGGAAGAGACTCCAGTAAACTGGACAACTCTCGGAACCTTTGAAAGGTTCATCCGGACAAATAGGAGGAAGTAGAATGGCGTCGAAAAATCCGCAAGGCATTCAGCCGTTTGCGGAATTTGTGGCATCTTTGGAATCAGCAAAGCACGAACACTTTGCGTCAAGAGCAGCGGTGAAAGTAGCAAATGAAGATGCATTTGCGGGCATGAGAAAGCATCTTATTCATTTCTATACGGGAGTGGAAGCTCAGAACAGTTTTATTGACGAGAACGGTTCGATCTTTGATTGTATTCCCACCGAGCAGCAGCCCTCTTTGAAGGGAAAGTCAGAAACAGTGCCGAAAGCGCCGGACCTGCCGCGCTCCGAGGAAAAATCAGGATCACGGGATAAACGGCAAACCGCTCTAGTCCAATCCCTTCTGCATCCGGCTCGTAAAGACCCTCACGGGAATGCAATGCATTGCCCGGAAGGGACAATACCAATGCGCCGAATCACTCTCGAGAATCTGGCGCGCTTTGAAACGCTGCAGCAGTTTTTCAAAAAGAGTCCAGTTGGATCAGGACATCCGAACGCGGCAAGTCCGGCGGTAGCGGCAACACACAAATACGCGCACGCTTATCAGTTTGTAAAGAACTGGGGCGGACACAGCTTTCTCAACCTGTGGGATCCGTCGATTGGCGCAGACCAAATCTTTTCGCTGTCTCAGCACTGGTATGTCGGCGGCAGCGGCGCGGCGCTTCAAACGGCGGAGGTTGGCTGGCAAGTCTACCCGCAGATGTATAACAATACGAAACCGGTGTTCTTCATCTACTGGACCGCTGACGCTTATCAGCACACCGGTTGCTACAACCTGACCTGTACGGCATTTGTGCAGACCAGTTCAAGCTGGACAATCGGCGGAGCGATTAATCCCCCTTGGAGCACATCCGGCGGCGCGCAGTACGAGTTGCAGGTCGCCTACTTCTTATCAGGCGGAAAATGGTGGCTTTATATAAACGGCACCTCCGGCAGTAATGCCATTGGCTACTACCCGGTCTCGCTTTATAACGGAGGCGCAATGGCAACCGGAGCATCGGAAATCGATTACGGCGGCGAGGTAGTAGGCACAACCAGTTGGCCTCCCATGGGCAGCGGCGCATTCGCCAATGCTGGATATGGAAAAGCTTGCTATCAGCGGCAGATCCAATATTATCCGGTAGGCGGCGGCATTGTTGATGCTTCTTTAACTGGCAGTCAGCCTTCTCCGAAATGCTACACAGTGGAAGTGCATAAATTCAATCCGCCATGGAGTGAAACAATCTTCTTCGGAGGACCGGGCGGAACTGGCTGTTAAGCCAAAGACAGAGGAGGGGACGGAGCTAGGCACGCAGTAACCGGGATCTCTGCCCCCCTTTGCCGTCAATACCGGTTCCATTCAAACGAAACCCGTTCTAGGGTGTGCAGGTCCGCGCTAATCGTACATGCATTTCGCGTTTCCCTCCTACAACGCTGCCCGTTTTTTACGGAACTCCCGCCAACCTAAAAACGTACACACTTACTAACCAAACCAATTTTCAAAAGTCTAAACACGAACCGGAACCGATGAGCTCCCTAACCAACGACCTCCGCTACGCCCTTCGTGGTTTTCGCCGCACTCCGCTCTTCACAACTGTGGCCGTGCTTTCGCTCGCCTTCGGCATCGGAGCCAACACCGCCATCTTCAGCCTTCTCGATCAAGTCGTGCTGCGGCTCCTGCCCGTCAAAAATCCCGAGCAGCTCGTGCTCTTAACCGCACACGGCAGTCATTACGGCAGCAATTGGGGCAGTAACGCCATGTCTTACCCCATGTACAAGGACTTCAGCGAAAACAACCAGGTCTTTTCCGGAATGTTCTGCCGCTTTCCCACCGAAGCGAGCCTCGGCTACGGCAATGGAACGGAGCGCATCGACGCGGAGCTTGTCTCCGGAACCTATTTCCCCGTGCTAGGCGTGATGCCCGCCGCCGGACGCTTATTCACGCCGGCGGACGATCAAAACCCGGGAGGGCACCCCGTCGCCGTGCTGAGCTACGCCTTCTGGGAGACACGCTTCGCCCGTAACCCATCCGTCATCGGCCGAAGCGTGGTGGTAAACGGCCGCAATCTCACCATTGTGGGGGTAGCGCAACCGGACTTCGACGGCGTGGAACTAGGGCAGACCACAAAAGTTTTCATCCCCATGATGATGAAGGCCCAAATGACTCCCAACTGGGACGGCATGAAGGATCGTCGGCAACGCTGGGTGAACGCCTTCGGACGGCTCAAGCCCGGCATTACGGCAGCGGCAGCCAAAGCGTCACTACAGCCCTTCATGCACAGCATGCTGGAAATGGAAGTGAAAGAACCAGCCTTCCGCCACGCCTCGGAGTACACTAAGCAACAATTCCTTCGCTCCTCCATCGACGTGCTGCCCGGCTCGCAAGGCCGCTCGGAGATGCGCAAGCAACTCACGACACCGCTTTGGCTGCTGCTCGGGATCACCGGCGCGGTGTTGCTTCTTGCCTGCGCCAACATTGCCAATTTAATGTTGGCCCGTGCGGGGGCGCGCAGCCGGGAAATTGCGATCCGGCTCGCCATTGGCGCCGGGCAAAACCGGATCATCCGCCTGTTGCTCGTTGAAAGCCTGCTTCTGTCCGGCATGGGCGCGGCAATCGGACTACTCTTCGCTTTCTGGGCCGATCACACCTTATTAGCTGTCTTCCTACCGCCCGACACAGGCCAACTCAACATCTCGCCCGTACCCGACATGCGCATCCTGTTCTTCACTCTCGGCGTGATGTTATTGACCGCCCTTCTCTTCGGCCTCGCTCCCGCCCTGCAAAGCGCCCGCTCTCAAGTAGGGTCCACGCTCAAAGAGCAAGCCGGGGCAGTCATAGGAGGCGGCAACGTCCTGCTGCGCAAGCTGCTGGTTACGGCGCAGGTCGCTCTTTCGCTTCTGTTGCTGATAGGAGCGGGCCTATTTATTAAAACCCTGGCGAATCTGCGTAACCTAGGCCCTGGTTTCCCGCCCGAAAGGCTCATCGGCTTCAATCTGAATCCTTCCCTCAATGGCTACAGTGACGAGAAAAGTAAAGCTTTTTATCGCCGCTTAACCGATGACCTCGGCACCCTGCCGGGCGTCTCCTCCGTGGCGCTCGCCTCCATGCGCATTCTGGAAGACAGCGAGTGGGACAGCTCCATGACCGCCGAAGGTTACACGGCAAAAAACGAGCAGCATCCGGAGCCTTTCATGAACAGCATCAGCCCCGGCTACTTCGCCACTATGAGTATTCCGATTCTCTCCGGGCGGGATTTCACAATCAAGGACACAGAGGAAATAAAGCACAGTGAGGAGCGGGACAGTTGGAACCCGACAAAAGTCATCATTAATGAAAAATTCGCCAAGAAATACTTTGCGGGCCGCAATCCTATCGGTTTGCACCTGGGCTTCGGATCAAATCCCGGCACAAAAACCGACATGGAAATTATCGGCGTCGTAAAAGACGTCAAGTACACCAACCTTCGCGATGAAATCCCAGAACAGGCATTCATCCCTTACCTGGGGAGCCGACATCTAGGCGGCATGACGGTCTACTTGCGTACATCCCTCGATCCCAAACAACTCATGCCGGAGATACGGCGAAGAGTGAAGATGCTAGGTCCGAACGTACCCATTTACGATCTCCGCACAACCGAGGAGCAAATTGATCTTTCTCTGCGCACGGAGCGGCTCATCGCCAGCCTCTCCTCCGTGTTCGGCTTTCTGGCAACACTGCTGGCAACCATCGGACTCTACGGAGTCATGGCCTACACAGTAACGCGGCGAACGCGGGAAATCGGCATCCGCATGGCGCTGGGAGCAGTTGGAAGCAATGTCATCTGGATGGTCATGCGTGAAGTTGTGCTCCTCGTGGGAATAGGCATCCTGATTGCCGTTCCGTTATCGGTAGGACTCACCCGGCTCGTGCGCAATCAACTCTTCGGCATGGCCCCGCACGATCCCGCCACGCTTTTGATTGCAACCCTCACGCTGGCAGCCGTAGCCTGCCTGGCCGGCTTTATCCCCGCGCTACGAGCCAGCCGCATCGACCCAACAAGCGCCCTGCGCTACGAATAAGAATGCACGGGGTAAGGTGAAAGGGACGAGTTAAGACGATAGCTCGGATTACGAATGGAATTTACTTCGGAGCCGTTCTGCCAGGAACCGGCGCTCCCGTCTCGAAACCTTCTTCGAATGCCGCGATGGAGCCGCAAACCGTCACTCGCAGGCCCTTGGTGGCCTTAAAAGGAACGAGATTACTCATCCCGTACCGGAGAACGTCAACAACGGCGCCGTCTTCCTGGGCCGCGTACGTGTAGCAAGGCAGCTGCACGGTTCTGCTCCACCTGCCCTTTTCAAAGTGCAAATCGCTAAATTTCTGTTCGACAAACCCCAGGGTATCCGCACTCAGCACGGCTGAGACGAGCAGTGATCCCAGAAAAATCAAAGCCTTCGTTCTCATGAATTACTCCCACCTCCGAACGGCCAATCTGATTCGCTCATTCCTGATAAGCGCGCGCAGTCCTACTTTAACCGCTATGAAATCAAAAGCGCCCAACGCTCAGGCGACAAGTGTCGTGTTGTTTCCGCCGGAACTCGGCTCTAAATTTATTTAGATGACAGATTTGAAAGCTGATCGAAGACCCGATGCACGATGCGGTCACAACGCATTCCCAGGAAGTGGAAGGCTTGAGAGCTGGTGACCCCAGCTCGCGTGTAAAGCTCGTCCCGTAGCATTTGACGAGCTCGCAGCAGACGGATTTTGACCGTCTCTTCTGTTATGTCCAGGCAAGCGGCCGTTTCCCCGGTGCTCATCTCTTCGATGTCCCGCAGCACGAACACACAGCGATACTTTTCCGGCAACGCGTCCACCGCCTGTTCCAGGAACGAAACGGCTTCGTGCCTCAGTGCTTCTTGCTCTGGGTCCGGACCGGAAGACTTCACCGATTCCATCCTTTGCCTTTCCCAATCTTCCCGGTCCGAACTGGCCGGAACTGGCTGCAAACTCTTCCGCTTTCGCAAACGACTTAACGCTTCGTAAACCGCGATTTTCGTCAGCCAAGTCGAGAACTGGGCTCGGCCGGCAAATTGATCGAGAGAGGCATACGCGCGGACGTACGCGTCCTGCATCACATCTTCGGCTTCATCCTCATCGCGAAGGATGGTACGGGCGATTCGGAAGAGGCGCTGATTGTAACGGCGCATGAGAATCTCGTATAAAGCCGTGTCGCCGGCCCGCACGCGTGCTATAATCTCCTCGTCCGAAAACGCCGAGGTTTGAACCCGAAGACCGGCCGGACGAGCCAAATAAGAAGCCATCACTGAATACAGAGTGCGATTCGCGGAAAAAGTTACAAGCGCTCCGGCTTTGTAACCAACGTGGGTGCCGCCACTCTGTAGGGATGCCGGCACACAAACCGGTGAGGAGAAATAATTGATGGCACAGACCATAACCGCAACCGCCGGAACAGACGGCGCTTTTGCCAACCGGACGACACACGACCGTACCCTGTCGAAGACTTCTGCCGCTTATCAGGCTTATCAGATTCTGCACCTCGCGTTCGTCGTGGCTCCCGTCGTGGCCGGACTCGATAAATTTTTTCACTTACTGGTGAACTGGGACATGTATCTGGCCCCGACCATCGCGAGATTATCGCCCATCGGAGGGCATGGGCTCATGCTCGTCGTTGGAGTCGTTGAAATCGCGGCTGGCCTTCTCGTAGCCATGAAGCCTCGCATTGGTGCTTATATTGTCTCCGCTTGGTTGCTGATGATCGTAATCAGTTTGTTAATTATTCCTGGATTCTTCGACATCGCCCTGCGCGATTTCGGTTTATCTTTGGCTGCCCTGGCGCTTGCTCGTCTCAGCCAGGAATTTACGAATTAGACCTAAGCACCAGAATCCGGTATTTACAAAACATTTACAACTCAGAAACAACGATCCTTTTATCCCAGGGACAACTTCGGTAAGACTGAGATAAGATTCAGTTTTCTAGTGCAATGTGCTTCGAAGCTCGATGGGAAAGAGGAAATGCACGAGACGGAGGGACTCGCCACTGTTCTTGGTCGTGAGTACGTGCCCGAAATTGAGAAACGCACTCTTGTTTCTGTTTTGGTGCCACTCTATAACGAAGAGGATTTCATTGAGGAATGCTTAAAACGGGTATTGAGTGCGCCTTTACCTCCCGAAACAGACCTGGAGATTGTGGTTGTGGATGATGGCTCCACGGACGACTCGGTTCAAGCGGTTTTCAACGTTCAGTCGCAACACTCTAAAACGATTCACTTACTAAGTCACAAGCAGAACAAAGGCAAAGGCTCCGCGATTCACACCGCGCTGGACTACGCCTCCGGTGAATTCTGCATCATCCAGGACGCGGATCTTGAGTATTCTCCCAAAGAGTACCTGAATCTGCTAGCGCCGCTTTACTCGGGCGCTGCCGATGTTGTATTTGGATCGCGTTTTGTCACAACGCCGGAACGCCAGGTTTTTTCCTCCTGGCACTTCGTCGCAAATAAGTTTTTAACGCTCCTCTGTAATAGATTCTCCAATCTGAAACTGACTGACATGGAGACCTGTTACAAAGCATTTCGCACGTCGCTTGTGAAAAGCATTCCTCTCCGTAGCCAGCGGTTTGGCATCGAGCCTGAACTTACGATCAAATTGGCGCAAAGACGCGCCCGGATTTACGAGACATCAATCAGCTATCACGGCCGGACTTACAAAGAGGGGAAGAAAATCGGGCTCAAGGATGCTCTCAGCGCAACATTTGTTATTCTCCGCTACGGGATGCTGCAACGAGATATTTACAGAAAAAACAAACCCTGAAATCCTGAATTCGTCAGAACTAGTTCAGAGCAAGTGATGCCAGATGATCTACGGTAAGGAGAGGTGCTTTCAATTTCAGAATTGAGGCCATAGGCTTTACCGGACGGTACTCATGAATACGCGCAATCTTAAAGTTCTGTTGTTCCTGCCGCTGAGTTTGATTCTTGCCCAAGATCTTTGCTCAGCAGCCGACAAGCCAAATACATCTGGACCTAGCGCTCACTATGTGGGATCAAAGGCCTGTCAGACGTGTCATCCGCAGATCTATGAACGCTGGAAAAGAACCAGAATGGCAAACGTCGTCGTGGACCCGAAAGAGCATCCCGACGCAATTTTGCCGGATCTCTCCAAGCCTGATCCGCTCGTGACATTTACCAAGGATGATATTGCGTTCGTTTATGGCAGCAAGTGGAAGCAGCGCTATTTCAAAAAAGTGGGGAATGACTATTTCCCGGAGCCGGCGCAATGGGATGTCACACATCAGGTTTGGCGGCCTTATTTCGTAAAAAATGGAACCGATTGGTGGGCATCGCTATATCCGCCCGACAATTTCAAACGGCCCACGGGCCCTCTGTGTGACGGATGCCACTCGGTGAACTATGACATTAAGTCAAAGACTGTGACGGAATGGAATGTCGGCTGCGAACGCTGCCATGGCCCCGGCGGCGAGCACATTGCGCATCCTTCCCAAGCCACGATCACAAATCCCGCTCGCCTCGATGCCGTTGACGCAAACGATGTTTGCATCCAGTGTCATTCGCAAGGGCAGCCGCTGAAAAATCCCATTGAAGGGAAATATTATGACTGGCCTGTCGGCTTCCAAGCGGGTCTTCACCTAAGGGATTTCTGGTTTTAGAGGAGCACAAGCTAGGCGAAACGACTTTCACTCACTTCCCGGATGGGACGGCTCATAAAAACCGGATGCAGGGAAAT
>JBJMGL010000459.1:0-3429 GCA_045807985.1 Bryobacteraceae bacterium | reverse complement strand
GCCTTCTCCAGGCCCTTACCGAACTCGCCTGTGAGTTCATCGCAAAACAATGTAACCCCTCAAATCATTATTAGCTCGTCGCGTGTACGGCCCTAAAAATTTGTGTTGGTTGGTACAAAAAGAGTTTTGCAACAGTATCGGCACAAAGCGGACCTGGTGATTGCTTACGGGATGTCCGTTAATCGCACTAGGCGGACATGGTTGACACAGCGCAAGTTTCGACAGGCCCTACCCCTTGTAGGGTTAAGGTCTCTTGAAAAAACAAGCGATGCAGCAGCAAAGATACTGCAGGTAGAGCCGCGGGGGGAGCCTTGGGGGAGCGGCGCTGATCTGGTTCATCGAATGCCACCCGTTGTCGAGAGCTTGACGGTTAGGCGAGCCGGATGTGACCCGCCAAGCGGCCTTGATTTAGTCTTTCATTCAAAGTGCGTTTAGTTAGGACAGTAATCCGGCTCAACGGGCCGGACCCGCGTTACCCCCCGAGAGGGGTTGATTTTCGGCGGTTGCTAAGGAGCGAAAATGGATTGGCGGAGTTTGGAGACTTTCACGTTTGGTGACGGTCCTGATTTGGCCGACAAACTTCTTGATCTTGTCCTTCAGGGAAAAAAGCGTGCAACGTGTTGGGCCGAAAGTCAGGGATTGCTTTCGGCTGAAGTAGGCAAGCTGATGGTCGTTTTGGACAGCAAGGGGGCGCCCAAGGGCAGTGGTCAAAACCACTGAATTGACAAAGCGACGGTTCGACGAAGTCGATGAGGCATTCGCTCGTGATGAGGGCGGGGGCGATCTTTCGCTGAATTTTTGGCGAGCCGCGCACACACAATATTTTGCGCGGTCGGGACGCTTTGCGCCCGAGATGATGCTGTGGTGTGAGAGCTTTGAACTTGTTGAACGTATCGGCAACTAAAAAGGTCGGCTGTTCCTTTAGTGGTTCGACATCAGCTAAAAAGATTCGCTCATAGCTCAGTTGTTCATTATCATCGATTGCTGTAGGCCTTCCTTGAATGTTCGACCCACCAGAAGAGCACACCCATCTTTCAGAGAGCGCTAGGAAATCTCCGAAGAAGAAAGCCGCAAAAAAACGTGCTCGCATCCAATACACAAAGGATGACGTTCGAGAACTACGAGCTCACTCGAAGGCAAAAACGGCCCGTAAAGAATATCGTAAAGGCGATGAAGAGATCGGTAGGCTCACTCCGCCAAAAGGCACTTAGGCTCGGTATTAGGCTGGGGCATCGCCGTTAAGGATGCTCTTGGGTTTCGGATACGAAAACGGTCGGGAGACTTCGTAATGCTGAATGACCGAGAGAATATCCTGAAGGCGCTCCGCGAAAAACCGCTTAACGTCTTCGAGATCATGAGGCGTGCCAATGTCGCGAATCATGAGGCTTGCCAATCCCTCCTACTCAAAATGCGTGATGAAGGTTTGGTGAGGTTTGATATTCATGGAGGGCGCTGGCTCATCGCCTGATCGGCGGGTTTGTGGTGAAAAATAATGCCTACAACAATCCCGCTTGCCCCTTCACTCAATGGCTTATCGGGCGGGCAACGTACTCTTTTGTCCCGTTCGAGAATCAAATCATTTGCGGCGAAAGGCACAGACCGCAGAACGAAAACAGCTAGACCGTGAACTCATAACTGCGGACCGGCAGTTTGCCAGAGACCGCCCCGATAGCACCAAATTCCCATACGCATCGAGACCAAAATAGATGGTTTGAAGTGGCTGCATGTGCCAAAGGTGAAGGCGAGGTAGCGAGCAGCATTGATGCCATTGCACTCGCTTGCTAGCGCGGCGGATCGGTCACGTCGTCCACGCGCCAACCATCTCCCATCCTTTCGAGGTGGACCAGCCGGGCAATCGGGCGACCATTTTCGTCTGTGGCAAATGTGATAACGACCAGAGCTTGGTGCGAGGAGGCGTGCAACGCCTCAGCCTTTAGCTTGTGGCGCCAGGAGGTGTCCCAATTCTTCCAAGGCAGGATCGGATTGCCTTCGGTACGTATTGGGAGCGTAGCACTGTCGCCCTCATCGAAAGCATCCATGACGCCCCGGAACCTAGCGGTGAACCAACGCTCGCCCAATGGCTTCAGCGCGACACCCATCCCCATGTATTCGCCATAAAAGCGCACGGCTGCCGCCGAGGGTTCTTCCGCTTGTGCCAAGCTGCCAGGAGTCCGCATGAGAAGCGCGACAAAGAAGGCAAAAGCCACCTTCGTCATAGCGTTTAATACTGACCCTATAAGAGAGCGTCGCTTCATTTGGTATCCGTCGATGCCATATTTGGCCAGCCAACGATTACGGTGCGTAACGTGGCGCCGCTGAACAATCTCGCAGTCGAGCGATTTAAACAATTTGTTTTGCAGATAAGACCGGAATAATCGTTTCGCCCTGCGGAGCGGTATGTATCTCATGTAAGTGATGCTGGGTGGCTGGCTTCGCCATAAACTGGCCGATGCACTCGTCCAGAGTGCCCTCGGCTATTTGATACGGGCTTCCACCATGCTCGACCCTGACGCGCTCATTGCGGATTGAAGGCCATTTTCGGAGAACGCCAGGAGCATCAAAATTGATTTGGAATTTGGTGTCACTCATCTCTAACGCTTCGACTTTCTCTTGTTCGAAAGCTGCTTGACGTTTTCGCTTTGCTTGCTCGATGAATTCGCGGCGGTGTTTTTGACCGGGTTCTTCGGCGATTGTGTTTTCTTTTTCGCAGACGGTTTAGGAATTTCTTAAACGAGAGCCGCCTCCGGCCAAATCCGCTGGGCGCGTCTCTGGGTGCTTCGGGTCGCTTAGGGATTGTCCCAGTTCGCCAGAAAGCCAACCTTCGGCTTTCTTCAAAGGATCGAGTTCGGCAATCTCCACCGTTAGTTCATGATTGCATTTCGGACAATCGAAGCACTGCAATTCAAAGCCGTCACGGCTTGGAGTTAACCGCGCCAGCATCATTAGCGTTTTGCAGTTGGGACAAAGGGACGCTCAATGCGTCCCGGAAAATGTGGACTAGACATGGACGCGCCCCACTGCTGCTGAGCGAAAGCACCCCGGACTTTCTGTCGCCATACCGCTCAACATGCCACTAATGGCGATACGGAACTCTATGGTTCCGGCCGGAACTTAGTCTGTCCGCTTTCCGACAATATTTTGACATTTAAGGAACAGGACGAAAAATTTCGCGTTAGCCCGAGCGAAAGCCCTGCAAATGTTCGGTTCGCGGCATACCCAACTGATCGCCCGCCGCCCCTGTCATTTACCAGTACGCGGAGAGAGCCGATGGTTTCAGACGACTATTTCCGCCAAGAGATCCACATGCAAATGCACCGTGCAACTTCGTGGGGTGCAAAAGCAGTCGTGATTAACGCCCGCGAGTTGCACTCTTCGTTCGGCGATTTTCTTGAGCCTAAGCACCAGCCTCGATGCAGCGATGTGATGGAG
>JBJMGL010000458.1:0-19728 GCA_045807985.1 Bryobacteraceae bacterium | reverse complement strand
TGCCTCGCCAGGATTGTTGCTGTTTGATGAGCCGTTTGGCGCGTTAGATCCTGTGACGCGGCACGAAATGCAGCAGCAGTTCCTTCAATTGCGGGATCAATACCAAGTTGCTGCGGTTTTTGTCACGCACGACATTTTAGAGGCGTTGACATTAGGAACAAAAATTGCCGTGCTTCACGAAGGCAAACTGGAAGTCGTGACGACACCCGGTGAATTTCATCGAGCGACCACGCCGACAGCGCGCGCGTTTCTCGAAACCTTGCCGCGTGAAAGGATGCCGGGGAGTTTGCCGTGAGACAGGCTGCGGTCCTTTCTTTGTGTCCCCTGATGTTGGGCGCTTTCGCGGCGTACGCTTTCGACGGTAAGCCGTTGCCCGACCCTGGGCAGTTAAAGCAGCGCGCTATCGCTAATATGAAAAAATCGGAGGAAGCGCTGGAGCGGTATTCCTGTCTCGTGCATGCTCAATATGAAGAATTGAACGGCGATGGAGGAGTAAAAAAGCGCGAGACCCGACGTTTGGAGAGGTTCTTTGTGAATGGCGCAAAGATTGATCACGTGCTGGCGCGCGATGGCAAGGATTTGAACGGACGAGATGCCAAAAAAGAGCAGGATCGTGTCGACAAGGAAGTAAAAAAATTCAGTGACCTAAAAGAAGTGAGCAAACGGCAGGACCGGGCCGAGAGACAGCTCGACATGTTTCTTCGCGCACAGCGCCTCACCAACGGACGCCGCGAAACGCGGAATGGACGGAGCACGGTGATTTACGATTTGATAGGCGATCCGGGGTTTCGTCCTACGAATTTGGAAGAGCGCTTTGCGCAGGCAGTCACAGGGCGGCTGTGGATGGACGAGGAAGCCGGAACGCCCGTGGAACTTCGGATTGAGACAAGGCGGGATGTGAAAATTGGCGGCGGTCTCCTGGCGAATCTCCACAAAGGATTTGCACTGCGCTTAACGCAACAGCGTCAGCCGGAAGGCGTATGGTTAACCAAATCAGTCAACGGAAATGGAGATGTCCGGGCCGGGCTGTTCTTTCATCCGCGATTCCGGTTTAAGGAAGAGTTGGACAATTGCCGCTTGTTCTCTGTTGAATCGAAAGACTTGCTGCACGAGCCGAAGTGATGGGAGGAGAACTCACGCTTGGACGCCCTTATTCTTAAAATCCTGTTGGCCGACGTGGGAGAACTCACGCTGGAGCACATCTTTCTGGTAGCCGTTTCCTCGGCATTCGCGGTGCTCATTGGAGTTAGCATCGGAATCCTTGGCACGCGACGGCCCGTACTCCGGCGGGTATCGCTAACGGTTGCGAGCATTTTGCAGACAATACCAAGTTTGGCCTTATTTGGTTTTCTTCTTCCGGTACCTTTAATAGGAGGCATCGGAAAGCACACGGCCATTCTCAGCTTGATCTTGTACTCGCTGCTGCCGATATTGCGGAACACGATCGTGGGGATTACCGCAGTAGATGCGCCGGTGCGGGAAGCGGCGGTGGCCATGGGAATGACGGACTCGCAACTGTTGCGTTTAGTGGAACTGCCGCTGGCCGCGCCGACGATTATCGCGGGAATCCGTATTGCTTTAGTGACGAACATTGGCACGGCGGTAATTGCGGCGGTGATTGGGGGCGGGGGATTGGGCGTACTGATTTTTCGTGGCGTGGCTTCCGTGGATACCGTGCAGATTTTAGCGGGGGCTATCCCAGCGGCAGCTTTAGCGCTGCTGGCTGACGCGGGGATGACGCAGATAGAGCGCAGAATGGGAAAGGCGTGAAGCGAGCCGCCGGTCTTTTTGTAACGCTCCTTTGTTTGTGCTCGTGTTCGCGCAATGGCGCAATTGTTGTCGGGTCAAAAAACTTTACCGAGCAATTAGTTTTGGGCGAGATCGCAGCGCAGCAGTTGGAACGCAAGCTGCACATTCCCGTGCAGCGCAGGTTGAATTTGGGAGGCACGCTGCTGGCGCACGAAGCGATTCAAAAGGGCGACATCGATATTTATCCTGAATACACGGGAACGGCTAGCAGCGTCGTACTAAAGAAAAGCGTTCCTTCTGATACCGTGAGCGCTTATCTGCTGGTAAAAGAAGAGTACTTGAAACGCTATGGGCTGATATGGCTACCGCCGCTGGGATTCAATGATACGTTTGCGATGGTGGTGAGATCGCAGGACGCACAAAAATTGAGCGCGCAGAAGTTATCGTCCGCTGATTCCCGGCGGTGGCGGCTGGGTATTGGCTATGAGTTTCTCACGCGTCCGGATGGATTGCACAAACTCAATGAGGTCTACGGCCTGCAGTGGGAGGGAACGCCTCGAAGCATGGATTTAGGTTTGTTGTATCAGGCATTGCGGCAAAGGAACGTCGATATGGCGGCTGCTAATTCGACTGATGCCGCCCTGACTGATTCCCGATTTACGGTCCTTGAGGATGATAAGCGCGCGTTTCCGCCTTACAACGCTTGTTTTGTGGTACGTAAGAGCACCGTGGACCAGCAACGCGGCGTGGAGATGGCGCTCAGCATGCTTTCCAATCACATTAGTGCAGAGACCATGAGACGCTTGAATCGACGGGTGGAATTCGATCACCAACCAGTTGTGAGAGTTGCCAAGGAGTTTCTGGCAACTCAGCAGTAGTGGAGGCGCAGGCTTCCGTTCTCATTTTTCAATGATTAACAAACTTGTTTGGGAAAATTTGAAGCACCGATGGGTACGCACCTTTTTGTGCGCGCTGGTAGTTGGGGTGCAAGTAATGCTGATTCTGACGCTCATTGGACTGAGCCGGGGAATGATGCGCGACTCAGCCGAAAGGCAAAGGGGTACCGGCGCTGACATCTTCATGAAGCCGGACACGGGCGGAACGCTGTCATTTTCTTCTGGCCAGCTGCCGGAAAAATTTGTAAACTTTGTTGCGAAGCAGCCACACGTAAGGCAAGCTGTTGGAGTGCTGTCTATTAACGTGGAGACAATCACCACCCTTAACGGCACCGATATACCGCAGTTTGAGAAGATTAGCACCGGCTTTCGATTGATTGAAGGAGGACTGCCGACAACCCCGGACGATCTAATTGTTGATCAGTACTATGCTCGGCAGCACAAACTGAAGATTGGAGATACCGTCAAACTCCTGAATCATAATTGGCGGGTTTGCGGCATTATTCAAGGCGGCATGCTGGGACGACTGGTGGTGCCGTTAAAGCGGCTGCAGGAATTAACCGGCAATGCAGAGCCGCCTCGCATCTCAGAAATTCTCGTGAAGCTTGATGATTCCGCGCTGACCAACCAAGAAGTCACTCGCTTGAATGAATTGCTGAAAGGAAACTTAAGAGCAATCTCAACAGAGGAAATGGTTTCGCAGTTAAACATAAACAATATTCCGCAGCTGCGCAATTTCATTGCCGTTGTTACTTTTTTGGCGGTTGTAGTAGGTTTTTTGGTTGTGTTCCTGTCCATGTATACAGCAGTCGTAGAGAGGACGCGTGAAATCGGTATTTTAAAGGCGCTAGGCGCCAAGCCGAAGACTATTATCGACATTCTGGTGCGTGAAGCGGTTTTGCTTGCGCTAGTCGGATGTTTAATCGGCATTCTGCTTTCTTTTGGCGCAAAGGCGCTGATCATGGGCCTGATGCCCGCTTCGTTGCAAGTTGTCAATGTTCCGGATTGGTGGCCGAGAGCCGCCGCTATTGCGTTAACCGGCGCGCTTCTTGGTGCCATTTATCCTGGCCTGAAAGCCGCCCGGCAGGATGCCATCGAGGCGCTGGCTTATGAGTAGTGACGCTTCTTCCATATCGTCACAACACGGAGCGAATGGACAGATCATTCGCGTGCGCGGATTGCAGAAAACGTTTCGGGTTGGCGATGTGGATGTCACGGCTTTGCGTGGCGTAGATCTGGACGTCCAGCGCGGCGAATTTTTAGCTGTGATTGGGCCGTCTGGTTCGGGTAAATCAACCCTGTTTCATATTCTGGGTGGGCTTGCGCCGCCGAGTGCCGGGGAGGTTCTGATTGATGGAGTAAACCTGCGGAATCTTTCAGAAAACGAGCGCACCGAATTGCGGCAGAAAAAGGTAGGATTTGTTTTTCAAAAGTACAACCTGCTCCCCACATTGACCGCCCGCGACAATATCGCTATCGCACAATCGTTAGGCGGGACAACGGGGCAACCGCCCGGCTTCGACAACATCCTCCAGCTTCTCGGGATACAGAACCGGCTCGACCACAAGCCGCGTGCCTTATCGGGTGGAGAGCAGCAGCGTGTTGCTATCGCGCGTGCCTTGGTAAATCAGCCAGCCATTCTTTTAGCTGACGAGCCGACGGGTAATCTCGACACCGCTAATTCGAATGCAGTTTTGGCGATCTTACGGGATCTCAATAAACGTACTGGGCAAACAATTCTGATGATTACGCACAATCCCGAAGCGGCCGCTTTTGCCGACCGCATTGTAGCTATGCGCGATGGCCGTGTACAACCGGCTTAGTCGGATTTAGAACCTATCGGCTGATCCAGAGCAAATTTCTAAGAGTCACTATCGTACAAGTATCCTTCTTCGCAAAGTGAGTTTTACTGTTATTGTCCGTTGGATTTGTGATTACCTGTAATGGTCACCAAGTCAGGCTTTGAGCTTTCGTTAACTTTCTCGGATGCCTCCCCAACGTTTCGCGCCAAGTTGATGAGGTCCGAAGCGCAGGTAACCATTTTTGCTGCTGGACGCGCAAAGTAATAGCCTTGCATGAATTGAATGCCTAACTTGGAGCAGATTTCCGCAGTGGGGAGATCTTCGATGCCTTCTGCAATCACGGCGACGTTAAACTCATCAGCTAAATCGACGATCTTCCCGACAGTGGACCGGTACATGAGGTTACCCAGTCCGGATACCAGGGACTTATCGATCTTGATGTAATCGGGATGGAGATCGCAGACCATTTGCAGCGAGTTGGACCCGGTGCCGACATCGTCTAAAGCAAATTTGAAGCCATGATCACGGTAGTAGTTGCAGATTTTCTTCAGGTGCTTGGCATCGTGAATGGCCTCGGACTCCACCACCTCAAACACGATGTCTTCCGGCTTGAGGTGGGTCTGGCTTATGGCGTGCATTGTAGACTTCATGCAAAACACTGGATCGTAGATGGAAGAAGGCATGAAGTTGATAAATACTTTGGCACCGGGCGCATGTTGAGCGCCAGCGCAGCGCACGCTTAACTGGCGCGTATAAGAATCAAATACATGGATGTGTCCGCGCGACATAGCCGCCTCCATAATTTCGCCTCCATTGTAGGTGCGGTCAGCCGTCAGTCGTATTAGGGATTCGTGTCCGTGAATCCGTTTGTTTTTGTAATCAACAATGGGCTGGAACCAGGTAGTGAAACGATCACTGGCTAGTGCTTTGTCGAACCAATCCGTGTCTGAGTGTTGAAGCCACTCGGACAGGGTGCTGGCTTCATCATTTCCGCATGGAGAGAGCGAGTCACGCGAATATCGATCCATTCGCGTTCGGAGAGCCGCGCCTTCATGGCGGCGCGAAAGCGGTCATCGGCGATCTCGTCCAAAAACAATAGTCCGTCTTGTGCGCGGAACGCAATCTTCTCGCCTTCCAGGGCCTTGATCAGGAGTTCTCCTACGATCGGAGTTACTGGATAAAGCACGAAGAGCTTCTCTTCACAGTTTTGCCTATAGGTGCAGAGTAAACACGTATTCATCGCCAATAACGCTACAGAATATGAATCGGCATTCCGGCGAACATTCTCGAAGATTATTGGAGCGCAATATTCAGGCGGCAATTGAAAGACAGATAAAATAGAACCGAGCCGATATGCCCACTGTATTAACCGAAGCGCCTGTTCGCCCAATTCCTCCTGATCCGCCGCGAAAGCGATGGACTCGTGCTGAGTGCGCGACTTTAGAGGCTTCTGGCCTTTTGGATCAGCAGAAGTTGGAGTTGGTCGAAGGAGAGTTGATCAGCAAAATGGGAAAGAATCGGCCACACGTTAACACTCTGACATTAATGATAGGGTGGCTAATGCAGACATTTGGTCTATTGTTTGTTAACCCGGAAGCGCCGATTGATGTTGCTCCCGAGGACAATCCAACAAACGAGCCGGAACCTGACATTATTGTTTTGAAGCGTGAGCTTTCGCATTTTCGCTCAGCCAATCCGAAACCAGAAGATTTGCACTTGGTTGTTGAGATTGCGGATACAAGCGTTAGATTCGATCTCACTACTAAAGCAGCGCTTTACGCCCGGGCAGGTATTACAGAGTACTGGGTTCTGGATGTGGCAGGCCGACGGCTGCTCGTTCACCGAGAACCGAGGTCCGGCCACTATGCCTCTGTTGTCGCGTATAGCGAAGAAGAAAGTGTGGCTCCGCTCGCGGCACCGCAGAAGAATTTCCGTGTAGCGGACGCATTTCCCGTGTAAGTTGCGCAATTCGCCACCGGGCAGTCAACTATAAATATCTGTTGGCTGCCCGATGAGTTCTTGAAGTGCGCGCGTTTGGTAGTAAAGCCTAGCAATCATGCCCACATTACTTGGGCACAATTTGGATTCCGTTTACAGGAGCCCGTGAAATGGAATCTGAAGCTGGCCCAGGTGTCGCGGTTAAAGTAAATGCGGCGCTCTGGATCGAAAACTTGAGATAGTTTCCCGCTGAGTTCGTCGCTTGCTGAAATGACCCGTTATAGTTCGTACCTGAATTATCAATGGCGGTGATCGTCGTTGGATTCTGGCCGGATACGCTGAGCGTGTAAGTTTCCTTTTTGGTGCCGGCACCGTTATCCCCGTCAACATAGACGTAAACGTCATAACCGTTTTGGCATATTGGCAAGCCTGCAACGCTGATCGAGGTCGGATTTCCTGCTCTAGTGTCGAGATAGCCTTTCATCATACGGGCGGTTCCGGCTACATCTGTAATGGGAGTACTCCAGGCATTATCTGATTTCCAGGTAATACTAGCTCCCGTCGCTGTTCCGTTCTCATCCACCAAATCGAGTGAACCGGAGCTGCTAGCGCCGGGGGCGTTGTTCCAATTTGCTTTTGAGATTACACCGGCACTTTCTGATGATCCCATCGGAGTAGCTTTCCCGACGAAGTCAACGCTGATAGCGCCCGTCGGAGTAATGGGGAGAGTAAACGCCTTTGAGGCGGATTTCCCGTCGGCATCTTTCACCATAACGGAGAAATTAAGGTTCTTTGGCGCTGCTGGCGGTGGTGTTCCGCTTAGCACGCCCGAACTGCTCATTGTCAAATACGGCGGCAATCCCGAAGCGCTCCAACTCCGCGGTTCCTGGCCTCCAATCGCCCGGAAGTTCAGCGTGACGAGTTGCTGCGCCATAAAGGCCGGCAGCAAAGCGGGCCTAGCTATGGTGATGGGGTTCGTAAAACTTGTCAGGACATTGCTTGTGATCTTTTCTGCTGCCAGATTCGAGAAGCTGGGACGGAGTGCGGGCGCGTTGTAGTCGTCAAGCCCCCAGCTCCATTGCATGCTTCCCGTTGCGAACACAGACGTGCTCCCGTTTGTGTACCAGGTCACATTCGGCTCGGGACCCGAAGCGTTAGGCCAGTTTAGCGGAAAGTCGGTATCCTGCGGAGTTCCGAACGGAGATCGCGCCAGGATTTCGACGTTGTCGGGAGATGTGCCGGGGATATAAGCGTCCACTTCATAGCCCAGCAAGCCCTTGAGTCGATCGCCGTTCTTCAGGCCAGTTCCCTCCAGCAGCCAATGGGAATCATTAGAAATTACGATGTCGCTGGCTATCGGATCGCCCACATACTCGACGCCGATTAATGCTGCTTCGGGCATGTTGACCGGACTCTTGCGCCATTGCAGTGTGCTGTTTATCGTTCCACGTTGCGGGTCTTGCGTTTCCGCATCGTCTTTGTAGCAGACCATGGTGCGATTCGGAGCGCCGTCCGAGGCAGACTCAAATCGAACTTGCCAGTAGGCTGGATTTGATGTGAAAAAGCCCAGGTTAACCCCGTTTGTCAGTTCGTGCTCAATGTTTTTGCGCATGGACATGGACCAGTATTCGTCGTGTCCTACCGAGAGAAAGCCCCGATAATTGTCCAGCAGGTTAGCGTTCTCATGTACGTCTACATTCGTTCCGTAAACGACATCGAAACCATTCTTCTCCAGCCATCGAACCATGTTGTATTCGAAACCAGCGGGAGAGAAAGCATCGAAATAGTTGGGCTGGAGATTTGTGAGGTACTCCCCGGCGCCAAGACCGGACTTAGTTCCTTCATTTACGCCCGGTTCGTAGCTATTCCCCAATACGTAAGGACGATTGAAAGAAACCTTCCAAGCGCGTTTGCCTGGAGCCCAGTCGTAAAGGGATTTCCCATTAACTCCCCCGGCCAGAAGTTGTAGGCTTGGTAGGTATTGATACTCAGTTGATAAAACAAAGCCGCGTCTCGCTCGTCATCTCTGACAACAAAAATGATGTAACTCTGTTTATGACTGGTAGAAGCGGTTAGTCGCGCGAGGAAGATGCCGCTCGTCCAGGTGGTAGGAACAGCCAGAGTGCAAGAGGTGGTCCAATGACACTCGATAAGTCCCGTAATGGGATCAGGGGAAGGTGTCGCTTGCAATTTGCCTGGAAGGTTTGGAATTGTCTGTAGCAGACGCGCTCCCACACCGTCATACCAGCCCGTCCGATATACCTCAATCTGAAAGTTCGAGTCATTTGTGCTGACACAAAAATCGATTGATTTGCCTTTGTTCACGCTTGTCAGGGAAGCATAACCTTCGATTTCTCGATTGATAGCCGGATTTGATAGTTCCCAGTGTGGAGTACCTGGAAGAGAATTTTCAGTTTGAGTCTCGTTTAGCGCCATATAAGCTCCTTGTGTCGTGTTTTCAGGAACGACCTGCAATAAGCTTGTTTAGGTCCAAACTGCAAACCCAAACGTTTTACTGATGTGCCGGTGTGGGATGTTGCAGAGATTAGACAATTGGTGAACGTTCGGTGCAGTTTGGATAACAGAGGAGCCGAAAGCTTAGCAAAACAGGAGCTGCGCTTGCTACGAAGCGCTATCCGTCATCATGGTTTGCAGACGTGGGCTTAACTGTCGTTCTCGCCCGAACCATGACTGCAGTCTTGCCAGATAGAGATAAACCACTGGGGTAGTGTAAAGTGTCAGCACTTGGCTTAGCAGCAAACCGCCCACAATGGTAATTCCTAATGGGCGACGCAGCTCAGAGCCCGTGCCGGTTCCCAAAGCGAGCGGCAATCCGCCTAATAGAGCAGCCATGGTGGTCATCATAATGGGGCGGAACCGCAGCAGACACGCTTGGTAGATCGCCTGCTTCGAGGGCATGCCTTCCTTGCGCTCGGCTTCGAGAGCAAAGTCGATCATCATGATGGCGTTCTTCTTGACAATGCCGATGAGCAAAATGATGCCGATCAGCGCAATCACGGTTAAATCAGTGCCGAAGATCAGCAAAGCAAGCAGAGCGCCCACGCCTGCCGAGGGAAGCGTCGAAAGGATGGTAATCGGGTGAATATAGCTCTCATAAAGAATGCCTAGCACGATGTAGACAGTGATGAGAGCGGCCAAAATCAGCAGCGGCTGGCTGGCGAGAGAAGCCTGAAACGCTTTGGCGGTGCCGGCGAAGGCTCCACGCACGCTGGCGGGCATGCCAATGTCCTGTTCAGCGCCTTGCACGGCAGTTACAGCTTCGCTTAAAGCTACGCCAGGCGCGAGAGCAAATGATAGCGTCGAAGACGGAAATGGCCCTTGATGATTCACCGTCAACGCGCTAAGGACGGTTCGCAAGTGCGTAAATGTGGAGATCGGCACGGACGTGCCGTTATTGGAACGCACGTAGATTAAATTTAAGGACGATGGATTTTCTTGAAACTCCGGCAGCACCTCCAAGACGACGTGGTACTGATTGATGCCTGTGTACATAGTGGATACCTGGCGCTGGCCAAAGGCGCTATAAAGCGCGGTATCAATTAAGTACGGATTGACGCCCAGGCGCGCTGCCGCAGTGCGATCAATGATGAGCTGTGAAGTCAGGCCATGCACTTGCTGATCGCTGTTGGCATCCAGAATTTGGGGCAGAGTTTTCAATTTTGCCAGCAGTTTCGGTGCCCATTCGTATAAATCCTGCAAGTTGTCCGATTGCAACGTGTACTGATATTGAGAGTTGCCGCCACGCCCGCCGACCCGGATATCTTGCTCCGCCTGCATAAACAAGGTTGCGCCCGGTACCCGGGCTACTTGGCCGCGCAGACGATTGATGACCTGCTCGGCTGAAATCTTGCGCTCCTCTAACGGTTTCAACTGCGCGCGCGCGACTGCCACATTGAGAGTTCCGCCGCCCGTGAAACCAGTGACGTTCTGTACCGCGGGGTCCTGGCCGACAATACGCAAGAATTGATGAAGTTTTTCACGCATCGCGAGGAAGGAGATATCCTGGTCAGCCACGATAGCGCCGCCAATACGTCCGGTATCTTGCTGTGGGAAGAAACCTTTCGGGACAAGAATGTACAGATAGACGCTGACAGCGCAGGCAACCAGCGTGATAATCAGAGTCAAAGTAGGGTGCTTGAGCACCACAGCCAAGCTTTTTGCATACGCACTGTGAAAAGCGTTGAAGCCGCGCTCGCTCAGGTTGTAAAAGAAACCATGTTTCTCATGACGCTGCGAACGCAAGAATCGCGAGCACATCATGGGGGTCGTAGTCAGCGAGACAAAAAGGGAAATTGCAATCGCGACCGCCAGCGTGATCGCAAATTCGCGGAACAAGCGTCCGATAATGCCGCCCATCAGCAAAATCGGGATAAAAACGGCAATCAGCGAGATGCTCATGGAGACCACCGTAAAGCCGATTTCCTTGGCGCCGCGCAAAGCCGCTTCCATCGGCTGCATGCCTTCTTCCAGATAGCGCGTAATATTTTCGATGACAACAATGGCATCATCAACGACAAAGCCAGTGGAAACCGTGAGGGCCATGAGCGATAGATTGTCGAGCGTGTAGCCGAGCAGATACATGACGCCAAAAGTGCCAAGCAGGGAGAGCGGCACGGCAATGCCGGGGATGATCGTTGCCCAGGTGTTACGCAGAAAGACAAAGACCACAACAATCACCAAGCTAATGGAAATCAGCAACGTGACCTCCACGTCGTGTACGGAAGCACGAATCGTTATCGTCCGGTCTTGCGCGACAGCGATATGAATGGAAGGCGGAATCGAGGCTTGCAGCTCCGGCAGCATGTCGCGAATGCGATCCACGGCTTCGATGATATTGGCTCCCGGCTGCCGGGAGACGGCAACCAGAACCGTTGGTTTACCATTCGTCAGGCCATCATTGCGCACGTTTTCAACGGAGTCGATCACATTGGCGACATCAGCCATGCGCACAGGCGCTCCATTGCGATACGTCACCAGCAAACGCGCGTATTCTTTGGCGGTAAACAACTCATCGGTTGTGTTGATTTGCCAGCGTCGCTGGTCGTCGCTGACGACGCCTTTCGCCTGGTGGGCATTGGCGGCCCGCAAGGCTGCGGCCACATCATTGATTCCGATATTAAGATTGTTCAGGACGGTCGGGTTTACTTGCACTCGTACAGCAGGCCGTGAGCTGCCGAAAATATCCACTCGCCCCACGCCCTCAATCTGAGAAATTTTTTGACCGAGAACCGAATCTGCAATGTCATACATGCGCGGACGGTCGTAAGCATCCGAATTCAAAGCCAGCATCAGAACCGGCGCATCCGCGGGATTGGCTTTAAAGAAACCAGGATTACTGGGGAGATCGGCGGGAAGCTGCCCGCGTGCGGCATTGATCGCGGCCTGGACATCGCGTCCGGCAGCGTCGATGTTGCGGTCCAGATCGAATTGCAGGGTGATGTTCGTACTGCCGAGCTGGCTCGAAGAAGTCATCTCCGTGATGCCGGCAATTCGGCCGAACTGGCGTTCCAGTGGAGTAGCAACAGCGGACGCCATGGTTTCCGGACTGGCCCCAGGCAGGTTGGCGCGCACCTGAATGGTGGGGAAATCCACTTCTGGAAGAGGCGAAACCGGCAGCAATTGAAAAGCCAGCACGCCCGAGAGAGCGAGAGCCACAGTCAGCAGCGATGTCGCAACCGGACGTTTAATGAAAGGCGCCGAAAGGTTCATCTATCAGTCTCCATGCACCGGTTCTGGAAGGTCGACGCGCACAGCAGGTTGCGTTCGGTGCGCCCGACTAAAACGCTGCGCCAGCCGCTCAAAGAAGAGATAAACAACGGGCGTTGTATAAAGCGTCAAAACCTGACTAACAATCAAGCCGCCTACGATCGTAATACCGAGCGGGCGACGCAGCTCAGAGCCCGTGCCGGTTCCCAAAGCGAGCGGCAATCCGCCGAAGAGCGCGGCCATGGTGGTCATCATGATGGGGCGGAACCGCAGCAGGCACGCCTGGTAGATCGCTTCGCGTGGCGATTTGCCTCCGAAGCGCTCGGCTTCTAAAGCAAAGTCGATCATCATAATGGCATTCTTCTTCACAATGCCGATGAGCAAAATGATGCCGATCAGCGCAACCACGTTGAAGTCATTGCGGCAGATATATAAGGCGAGAATCGCGCCAATACCGGCGGAGGGCAGGGTAGACAAAATCGTGATGGGATGGATGTAGCTCTCGTACAAAACGCCGAGAACGATATAGACCACAACCAAGGCGGCAATAATCAAATACGCTTCGTTCGCCAAGGAATTTTGGAAAGCGGCGGCGGTGCCCTGAAAATTGGTGTGGATACTGAGCGGCAAGCCAATCTCTTGTTCCGCCTCCCTGACGGCCTTTACCGCATGGCCGAGCGAGACGCCGGAGGGCAGGTTGAAGGAGACCGTCACGACAGGGAATTGGCCTTGATGATTAATGGTCAGAGGTGTCGTACTCGTTTCGGTGTAGCTGATCGTGCTGAGAGGAACCTGCGTACCGGTGCTGGAACGGACATAAACGTCATCGAGTGAATCAGGGTTACGCCGGAATCCGGACGCGACTTCCAGCACGACATGATATTGGTTCAACTGCGTGAACATGGTGGAGACTAGGCGCTGGCCGAAAGCGTCGTAAAGCGTATCGTCAATCTGTTGCATGCTGATGCCGAGCCGGGATGCGTTATCGCGGTCAATCACCAGCGTCGTTTCCAGGCCATTATTCTGCTGATCCGTGGTGACGTCGTGCAGGGCGGGCAGAGTTCTCAGCTTGTCCACCAGCCGGTTCGTCCACATGTTCAGATCCTTTGCATTCGCGCCTTCCATGGTGTATTGGAACTGAGTGCGGCTGACGCGGTCTTCCACCGTGAGATCCTGTACCGGCTGCATGTAAAGCGTGATGCCTTCGACCGATGCCAGCTTGGATTGCAGACGCCGGATAATCTCGCTGGCATTGGCGTCCCGCTCTTCCAGCGGCTTGAGATTAATCTGGATGCGGCCGCTGTTCATGGTGGTGTTGATGCCATCGACGCCGATAAAGGACGAAATGCTTTGCACGCCAGGGTCTTGCAAAATGACTTTTGCGAGAGCCTGCTGACGCTGTGACATCGAGGCGAATGAAACCGTTTCCGGAGCTTCCGAAATGCCGAGAATGACGCCGGTATCCTGGACCGGGAAGAATCCTTTCGGAACGGCGATAAAGAGAAGAATGGTGCCGATCAGGGTAGCAAGCGTCACCAGAAGCGTGAGCGGCTGATGCCGGAGCACCCATTGCAACGTGCGGCCATATTGGGCAATGACCCAATCGAAAACATACTCCGATTTGCGGTAGAACCAGTTCTGTTCCGACTCCGGCTTGTGCCGCAGAAGCTTGGCGCACATCATCGGAGTTAAAGTCAGCGAGACAACGGCGGAAACAAGAATGGTTACCGCCAGCGTGATGGCAAATTCACGGAACAGGCGGCCGACAATATCGCCCATGAAAAGCAGCGGAATGAGCACCGCGATGAGGGAAACCGTGAGCGAAACAATGGTGAAGCCAATCTGCTCCGAGCCTTTCAACGCGGCTTCGAGAGGACCTTCGCCCTCTTCGAGGTAACGTGAAATGTTCTCGATCATCACAATAGCATCATCAACGACAAAGCCTGTGGAGATGGTGAGCGCCATCAGCGTCAAGTTGTTCAAGCTGTAGCCAAGCAGGTACATGACGCCGAACGTTCCCACAATGGAGAGCGGCACGGCGACAGAAGGAATAATCGTGGCGGCAAGATTACGCAGGAACAGAAAGATCACCATGACCACCAATCCAATGGTGAGCATCAGCTCGAACTGAACATCTTCCACCGAAGCGCGAATCGTGTTAGTGCGATCCGTCAGAACCTGAACGTCGATGGCGGACGGTATGGAGGTTCTTAACTGCGGCAGCAACGCCTTAACGCGATCAACCACGGCAATGATGTTGGCTCCCGGCTGGCGCTGGATGTTCAGGATGACCGCTGGAGTGGTATTCATCCAGGCAGCCTGCCGGGTGTTTTCCGCTCCATCAATCACGGTGGCAACGTCTTGCAACCGCACTGGCGCGCCATTCTTATAAGCCACAATAACGGGCTTGTAGCCGGAACTGCTCAGAATCTGGTCGTTCGCGCCGATGGTATACGCTTGGCGAAGACCGTCGAAGTTGCCTTTCGCCTGATTGAGATTAGTCTGGTTGAGCGCGGTGCGCAGGTCTTCCAGGCTCAATCCGTATGCCGCCAGCGCGGTAGGATTTACGCGAATTCGTACCGCCGGTTTCTGGCCGCCGCTGAGACTCACTAATCCGACACCCGGTAACTGCGAAATCTTTTGCGACAGGGTCGTGTCGGCGTAGTCTTGCACTTTCGTCAGCGGGATCGTTTTCGACATGAGCGCCAGGGTCATAACGGGCGCGTCCGCCGGGTTCACTTTGCTGTAAATGGGCGGATTGGGAAGATCAGCAGGCAGATACGTTCCAGCAGCGTTAATGGATGCCTGTACCTGCTGCTCGGCAATATCGATATTCAGGTCGAGATTGAACTGCAGCGTGATGATCGAGCTGCCGAACGAACTGGTGGACGTCATCTGCTTCAGGCCGGGAACCTGTCCGAAAGTACGCTCCAGCGGCGCGGTGACGGAAGAAGCCATCACATCCGGGCTGGCTCCTGGATAAAAGGTCAAGCACTGAATAGTGGGGTAATCGACTTCCGGGAGCGCGGAAACCGGAAGCTGTTTGTAAGCAATCGCACCCGCGATCAAGATGCCGACCATTAACAGCGACGTGGCAACTGGCCGCAGAATAAACGGCCGGGACGGACTCATTGCGAGTTTCTCCTCTGCCGCTGCCCGCCGCTTGAACCTTTATTCACTATGACGCTCATGCCTTCGGTCAGTTTTTCTGCTCCATCGACCACGACTTGATCACCCGGTTGCAGCCCGTCATCGATCACTACGTCATTTCCTTCCGAAAGCCCAAGCTTGACCGGCCGGACCGCGACCGTGGAATCATCCTGTACCAGGTAAACAAACGTTCCCGTCGGGCCGCGCTGAATGGCCACTGCCGGAACGATGGTGGCATTGCGCTTCACATCAAGCAGCATGCGCACGTTCACAAATTGATTCGGGAAAAGCGCGTAGTCGTTATTCGGAAAAACCGCTTTCAGCCGGGAGGTGCCGGTCGTCGCGTCAATCTGGTTGTCAACCGTTAAAAGCTGGCCGTCTGCTAGCTTGTTTTTCTGGTCCCGGTCGAATGCCTGGACCGGCAGTTTCGCGCTCTGGCGCAGTTTTTTAAGAACGGAGGGCAACTGTTCTTCAGGAAGGCTGAAGAGAACGGAAATCGGCTGGAGTTGCGTGATAATGGCCAAGCCATTGGCATCAGAAGCATGAATCATGTTGCCCACATCCACCTGCCGCAAACCGATGCGTCCGCTGATCGGTGCCATGATTTTCGTGTATGTCAAGTTGAGCTTTGCATTGTCGATGGCCGCTTGCGCAGCGGCTATCGCGGCCTGATCCGCGGCAATTGACCCCTGGCCTTGGCCTACGGTAGCCGCCTGAGTATCCAATTGCTGTTTGGCAACAATTTTGGAGTTGTAAAGCTCCTGGTAACGCTGATAGTTGACTTCCGCATCCTTCAGCATGGCCTGATCTTTTTGCAAAGTACCTTGGGCTTGCGCTAAATTGCCGTTTGCCAGATCGAGCGCCACCTGGTAGGGGCGCGGATCGATCTGGGCCAGCATATCGCCCTTTTGCACAAATTGGCCTTCACGGAAATTCACGCTGATTAACTGGCCGTCCACCCGCGTCTTCACAGCGACTGTATTAAAAGCGGTGACAGTGCCCAGTCCTCCCAGATAAAGCGGCATATTCCCCGTGTGAGCCGCGGCTGTGGCGACCGGAATGCTCCGGGGACGCATAGCGCCCATCTTCTTCTTCGCCATATTCGTTTTTTTCGTGTTTTCATAGTTGTACAGGCGATAACAGCCGTACCCGATCCCTATGAAAATCAGCAGCCAAACCCACCAATAGCGATTGCCGCTCTTGCCATCGTTTTCCAGTTCTGGATATTTGGAGGCGTGAGGCGCAGCCGGACGGATGCCCGGCACCTCCGGTTCAGTTGTATGCGGTTCTAATGCGCTAGGTGACTTCATCCCCACTCCCTTTAGATGCTTTGCCCAAAAAATAACAACGAATTTGCGTGCAGGAGGCTTACATCTGACTGCACAAGTTAGACGCAGTGCAACAGTTGCGTTGCACTGTTATGAAAATAAAGACGACATCAATCCGCCGGATGTTACGGGAGGGTGATGTTAGGCGCTCAAGCTATCAAAAACCCCTGGAAACAAAAGGATTGTCTTTTCTAATATGAGGCGCGGATTCTCTTACTTTGCCGGGACCAATGCTATGCGCTCTTCGGCAGCGGCTTCCACGGCTTTGCGCGAGAAAGGCATGGGATGGTACTCGCCTTTTGCCCAGGGTGCGACCAAATCATCATAGTGTTTCGATCCCGGAACGCCCGATTCACCGGGAACATTGGTCATTACCGAGCGGTCCCAATCGCTTAAATCAATAATTTGCCGGTAGGATGCGCCGTAAGCCTCGGAGAAGTTCTGGCCTCCGCCGGTTGCATTGACCGTATTGGCGTCGCCAGGGCGGGGAACGGGCCGGAGATCGAAGTTGTCGAGCGCATGTTCCCGATGGGCGGCGGCGCTGTCGAGGCCAAACGGCGTGGGCGAGTTCCCTGCATCCGCTTGCGTTGCAATATTAAGAGGATGCCGGAAGTAGACCCGGTGGAGATTACCCCAGGTCCAATGAGACTGATCCGGCCCTAAACGGCGCTCGATATCGGCTAGCGCTTCCGTTAATGATTTATTTAGCAGGTCATTGAACTGCGGGACTGTTTTTAAGCTGGCTAGAACGGCGCGCGGGTTGGTCCGGGGAACCGGAAGAACTTTAGCGGTCAGTTTGCCGCTCAGGCGGGATAACCAAACCTCATAAATCAGAGCCTGTTGGGAGTCCAATGAAAGGTTTCCGTCCCAACCGGTAAACTTCTCCTTGATTTGCGCGGCCTCGCTTCCCGCCGGGGGGTTCCAATCTTCTAATAGGCGGACAAAGGCTTGAGCCACCAAGGAAACTGTGTCCTGCTGCAGCCTCTCAAAATCCGGCACATCCAGCTTGCCGCCCTTTTTTACATGGGCGTCCAGTATCTCCGTAATTCGCTGATACCGTTCCGGAGAAGCCCAATAATAAGCAAGCTGGTGAGCATACCCTTGCGGCAGGATATTGTTATTGGCGGTAGCAATGTAGTGGTTTTTGGGATTGAAGATGGATGGATGATCAGGGGCGTTCAGGTACCCCTTCCATTCATATTCGCCGTTATCGCCGGGAACCGGGAAAAGACCTTCCCAGCCATCGCGCACCGGCGCTAAACCAGCGGCAATCCAACCAATGTTGCCACGGCGGTCGGCATAAACCAGGTTTTCAGAAGGAACTTTATACCCTCCCGCTGCCGCCTGGAACTGCTGCCAGGTCCGCGCCCGCGCCAAAGTAAGCGCCGGCAGGTATCCAGCCGTGCCGGGGAGTTCGCCCACCCATTTCAGAGCATACGCACGGTGCCGGTTCGGGTCTTCATAGATCACCGGGCCATGATCCGTAAACTTCAGGTCGAATTGTTCCGGTTCCGGGTGTTGCTGCCCATGTCCTCCTTCGCCCGCGCCGCCGACTGCAATGGTCTCATGCTCGATCTTGAACTTTTTCCAGGTGCCTTTCCACAAATATTCGGTCGGGTTGTCCGGATTCAGCTTTTCCACATAAAGATCCTGCTGGTCAATGCCGACAATCGTGAAACCGAAAGCAACATCCTCGTTATGACCGAGCGCAATACCAGGCAGCGCCGGTTCGCCCGCGCCAATCACGTTCCAGCCGGGCGCCACTAAATGAACGGTTTTCCGCAAAGACGGCAACTGTATGGCGCGGTGCGGATCGTTGGCAAGAATCGGCTTCCCGGTTTGAGAGAGGGTGCCGTCAATGACCCAGTTATTGCTCCCCTGCTGCCCAGGAAACCGGAGGGGACTGATCGCGGTCGTGTAATCGCGGAGCACGGCATTTGTAATATCGGCCAGATCCAGCCCGTGCGGAAGAACAAACGGGGCCGGGGGATCGGGCGGTGAGAGCATTTCGACCGTGCTGAGCCCAAGCCGCGCCACCTGTTGAGCGCGGTTCACCTCCTGCATCATGTTTCCAGTCATCTGCAATCCGGCGACACGCGTAACCACGTCTTCCGGCGACCATAAGTCGGGATCAAAGCCAGCCAGTCGAAATTCTTCCGGACGCTGGCCATTGAGCGAACGGATGTAAGCATTGATTCCGTTGACAAAAGCGGTAACGATCCCTTGGGCGTCGGGCGAGTAACTCTTCCACTCTTCCTCCCAGTTGCCGCGATAGCGCACTAGCCGCGCGATACGGTCGCGGGGTATGTAATTCGGACCGAGCACTTCGGACAGCTTGCCGCTGCCCATGCGTCGCCAAAGGTCCAGCTGAAACAAGCGGTCATTGGCCGTGATGTAGCCCTGGGCGAAGAAGAGATCATCGGAGTTCTGCGCGTAAATATGCGGGACTCCCCAGCGGTCACGCAGAACTTCGACGGGCTGCTTCAAACCGGACAGCGTTCTTTGCGTTTGCTTCAACTCGTCAACGGCCGAGAGGACGAAGAAAGAAGACGCCCCGAGGGCGAGGCCGATCGCAAAAACCGCGCGAGAGATGCGCATGCGAGCAGTTTAGCGGAACAGCGCGCCTAACTTAGTGATACTTTCAAGCGCTGGGTGCCAGGAGGCTGATTTTCTTTCTCACGAACACACAGTCCATCAGAGCGCCGATTCTCATTCGGTGCTGACCAGTCATTAATATCTCAAAGCCGCGGGCTTTATAGAATTCACAGCAGCAGGTGAAGCGTCAACTGTATAGTCTTCAAGCGTAAGGAATGGTCTTCTTTGGGGCAAGTTGCACAAAGGACCCCATTCTGAAATGTGGGAGGGCATTCAACTGGCGTACTTCGGGGTGTGCCGTCCTCCGAGCGGAGTGGCATCAATTTCCCCGAAGCCGACTTCGGGCCAAAACAAAGTAGTTAACGTCAGTTCGACTTAAGCAGGGCACCTTGCCGGAGTGAGTAGAGGTGATCTACCCTAAGGTTGCCTAAACCATTCCTATGTAGGAGCCCTGCCGTGGATATTGTAGCCCTGTATTGCGATCTGGACGACTTTTATCAAGCGTTTGCTCCGGCTTGGCAACAACGTTTATTGCCCGCTCCC
>JBJMGL010000457.1:0-5519 GCA_045807985.1 Bryobacteraceae bacterium | reverse complement strand
CCCACCCGGAGTGGACGAAGCGGATGTTCCTGCGCGGGAACCGGGTGACCACGTAATCTTCCACGAACGTCGTATAGAGCCGCTGGTCCGTGATGCTGTCGCCGTAGAACACCACGCGATCACCATTTTTCAAGTAAAACGAATCAGCGCCCAACGCCGAACAGACAATTAGTAAAAAGGGGCAGAGTCTTCGGAACAGGTGTCTCACTTTATAGCTTCCTATTGTATGCACTTCCGGGTCTGCAAACAGCGTAGAATACTAGCTGCGATGAGTTCCACTTCACGCCGCCGCCTGATGAAGCAGTTGACCGCCAGCGTAGCGGCAACAGCATTTCCCATCTTCGGGCAAAATCCGCCGCCCGAAAACCGCCATTCGCCGCAGCCAGTTACCAAGCAAGCTGCAGAAGCATATCGCTATCTTTACTTCCGCCCCGAACAACTCAGCACCCTGGAAGCGTTGACCGAAACCATCATTCCGGCAGATGAGCATTCACCCGGCGCAAAGGAGGCCCGCGTCGTCGAATATATCGATACAATTGTCGCGGATGCCCCCGAATCCGTCAAACGCCAATGGGACGTAGGGCTGGTGCTGGCCAACAACATGGCGCAGAACAGTTTTGGCAAACCCTATCGTGAGTGTTCCGCGCCAGAACAGATTGCCATTATGAGTGAATTTGCCGGGGTCGAAAATGGCCGCGACACGCCGGAAGAAAAGTTCTTCATGATGCTCAAACGCGCCACCATCGATGGCTATTACACTTCGAAAATTGGCATTCATCAGGATTTGCAGTACGAAGGCAATACCGCGCTTTCTGCTTTTCCCTCTTGCGAAGGGAAAAACTTGATCTAAAAATGGCCCCTTCTCAGGAGATGTACGACGTTTGCGTGATCGGCTCCGGTCCCGCTGGCGGGGTCTTATCGAAAGAACTGGCCGAGGCGGGCGCGAAGGTCGTCTTAATCGAAGCGGGACGGACGCAGAAATTCAAGGACTTTCATTTCCACTCCCATCCCTACGATTTTCTGAAGCGTGTCCGGCCCCAGCCCGGTTATTCCAAGGAAGTCGTCGAATCTATCCACTACAACAACAGCGACGCAGTAACGATTGACCGCATTCGCGCCGTGGGCGGCCGCAGCATTCATTGGAATGCAGGCTGCTTCCGCTTTGCCGAATGGGACTTCCGCGAGCGCAGCACCGAAGGAGTGGAAGAAGACTGGCCGATTTCCTATGGACAGGTGGCGCCTTATTACTCCTACGTCGAAAAGATGATTGGCGTTTGCGGCTCCCGCGATGGTTTGGCCGTTCTGCCGGACGGCGAGTTTCTTCCGCCGCTCCCGATGCGCTGCTCCGACGCGCTGGTAAAACGCGCCTGTGACCGTCTCAACATTCCCTTTATCTCGACGCGGAAAGCGCTGCTAACGAAGTCTTACGACAAACGACCCGCTTGCCATTATTGTGGCCACTGCATGGAAGGCTGTGATGTCGGTGCGATCTTTAGCGTTCCGGCGGCCATGCTCCCTAAAGCTCGTGCTACCGGCAACTTCACGCTGCTCGAAAACCAGCTCGCCCGCGAACTCCTCGTGAATAACGAAGGCCGGGTGCGGGCCGTCTCCGTTATCGACACCGAAACCCGTCAGGAGCGCGAGATCACCGCCCGGCGTTTCGCTGTTTGCTGCGCCAGCGTCGAATCCGCGCGCTTGCTGCTCAACTCGCGTTCTCCGCAATATCCGAACGGTTTAGCGAATGGGAGCGACGCTGTCGGGCGCTATTTGCATGGCCACACGGTGGTGCAGATGATCTCATACCTGGAAGACCTCATCGGCACGAAGCCTACCAACAATGATGGGGCGCTCGATCACACATACATTCCGCGCTTCAACATGGACCGAAAATCTCGACCCTATGCCGGCGGTTTCCAGTTTCAAAATCAGTTCTACGGCTTTCGCTATCCCTATCACGCCCAGCATCTAAAGGGCTTCGGGGTGGATTTCAAAAAACAGGTCAGAACCCTGCAGCCTGCCTTCTTTCATACCGGAGTCTTTGGAAAGGTGTTAGCACGTCCCGACAATCGCGTCACCACCGACCGGACCCGCCCCGATGCTTACGGCATCCCCACTGCCGTTGTGCAGTTCCGATTTGGCGAAAACGACTGGGCGCTCTGGAGGGACATGAAGGTAAAAGCGCAGGAAATCCTGCACGCCGCCAAAGCACGCCTGGTGATTGATACTTCAACCGTGCCCAGCGGCTTCGCCAGCCACGAAGTAGGCACGGCGCACATGGGCAATGATCCCAAAACCTCCGTGCTCAACAGCTTCTGCCAAACTCATGAAGTCAAAAATCTCTACGTAGTGGACGGCAGTTCCTTTGTGACCTTCCCCGAAAAAAATCCAACCCTCACCATCATGGCGCTGGCGGTCCGCACCGCCCGTTATATGACAAATGAGGCCAAAGGACTCACCTCCAGCAACTTGTAGACCATGCAAAAAACCATTTTCCTCCTTTCCTTATGCGGTTTAGCCTCTGCGCTCTGGTCTCTCACCCGCCCACCGGATATACCGTTCAGCAAAGAGCAAATCGATCGAGGAGCAAGCGAAACCGCCGCCGTAGCGGATGTGAACGGAGACGGGAAGCTCGACATCATCTCCGGAGAGAACTGGTACGAAGCGCCTCGATGGAAACCGCACCACTTCCGCGAACTGCCCTATACAAGCGGCTACATTGATAACTTCAGCGACCTGCCCATTGACGTTGATAATGACGGTCGTATTGATATCGTCAGCTGCTCCTGGTTCCGCCGTTCCCTCCGCTGGTGGAAGAATGGGGGAAGCACAGGCCAGTGGACCGAAAGCTCTATACAAGAGGGCTTTCCCATTGAATTTGCTTTTCTCGTCAATCTCACCAACGGCAAAAAACCTACCGCCATTCTGCCTCAGTTTGGTGACACGAAGGCCCCCCTAGCCTGGTACGAGCTCAAGAACGGCAGCTTTCAAAAACATGTCGTCAGCGATAAGAGCTACGGCCACGGCATCGGCGCGGGAGACGTGAACGGAGACGGTCGCATGGACATCATCACGCCCAAGGGCTGGTTCGAAGCGCCACCAGCAGGGGGAGATAACAAATGGATTGAGCACCCCGACTTCGATCTCGGAACTTCAACCGGCTTCATCTATGCGCTTGATCTTAACGGCGACGGACGCAACGATCTGATGACCACCGCAGCGCACGATTACGGCATCTTCTGGATGGAACAAGGGCCCAACCGCCAGTGGACTAAACACATGATTGATGACACTTGGTCCCAGTCCCACGCCATGACCATGGTCGATCTTAATGGTGACGGAAAACCCGACTTCCTGACCGGCAAGCGATATATGGCGCACGACCACGACCCCGGAGCACGCGAACCTCTCGGCCTATACTGGTACGAATTCCTCAAAGGGGAAAATAATACGCCGGTCTGGGTCAAACACCTTATCGACTACGGAAGCCAAACCGGAGCGGGCATGCAATTACCGGCAGTCGATATGGATGGAGACGGAGCCATCGATTTCGCAGCGCCCGGTAAATCCGGCCTATTCCTTTTCCGAAATATCTCAAAAACTGGAGAACATCATGAAGTTCGGCGCTAACACCTTTATCTGGGCAGACAAGTGGAGCCGCGATCTCGTCCCTCTTCTCGGAAGATTAAAGGAAGCAGGTTTCGACGGAATCGAAATCCCGCTCATCAACCCGGATCAATTGGAAGATCCCGAGCTGCGCCGCGCCCTGGAGCGCAATGGTCTGGAGTGTACCGTCTGCTCCGTTCTTCCCCAAGGCTTAAACACAGTCAGCAGTGACGCCGAAATTCGCCGCAGAACTCGCGAACACCTGAAATCCTGCGTGAAGACTACAGCCGAAATTGGCGGGAGCATTATGGCCGGACCCCTCTACGCTCCCGTTGGTTTCCTGCCCGGTCATCGACGCACAAACGACGAATGGCGCTACGCTGTGGAATGTTTTCAGGAATTAGGTTCAACTCTGAAGGAAAACGGAGTCACCCTTGCTTTAGAACCGCTCAACCGCTACGAGACGTACTTTCTTAACACCGCCGAAGACGCAGCAAAATTGTGTAAAGAAATTAACCAACCGCAAGTCGGTATTCTATTTGACACTTATCACGCCAACATTGAAGAAAAGTCCATTCCGGAAGCAATTGGACAGGCCGCTCCCTACTTGCGGCATTTCCATTCCTGTGAAAACGACCGGGGCACCCCCGGAACCGGACATATCGACTGGCCCCCCGTGTTCAAAGCCCTGCGAACCGCCCATTACAACGGCTGGCTCACCATCGAGAGCTTCGGTTTCTCATTAGGGGCGCTCTCTTCCGCCGCTTCCGTTTGGCGGGATCTCGCGCCCAAGGCAGAAGACATTGCGTTCGATGGTGTTAAGTATCTTCGGCGCTTAGCAAACTCTTAGCCTTCAGGAAAATATCGCGCAGCATGACAGCCGTCAGCCGGCCTGTCGATGTATTTTGCTGGCTTGGATGATAAGAAACCAGAACACGAGGTCCTCCAGTATGCGTCGAAAACAAAGCTCCATGCGCAAAACGAAAGGAAGCACGCGAATCAATAGCCCCTTGACTCTTAAGAATCGAAAGATAAGCGTTGAAGGCAATCGCTCCCAGCGGAACCACGATCTCTATATTCTTCAGCAGCGTTAATTCTCTCAACAGATAAGGGCGGCAAGTGTGGATCTCTTGCGGAGTCGGCTTATTGTCTGGAGGCGCGCAACGGACGGGAAGCGTCATGTACGCGTCCAGCAGTTGCAGACCATCATCTTTGGAGGTGCTCTCGGGCTGATTAGCGAAACCCGTCTCCCACATAGCCCGAATCAGAAAATCAGCGGATCGATCTCCCGTAAAAATCCGGCCCGTCCGATTCCCGCCATGAGCAGCAGGCGCAAGTCCAATAATCAGCAGCTTGGCATTTCGATCACCGAAGCCGGTCAGCGGCCTGCTCCAATACTCCTGCTGCCGGAAAGCGCGCCGTTTTTCGATTCCAATTTTTTCCCGGTACTCAACCAATCGCGGGCATAAATGGCAGTTAATAATCTGCTGATTGAGTATTGGCCATTCAGTATCGCAGATCGTCATACCTGAAGAAACATTCATCTCCCGTGCAAGTCTACAAGGTAACTCGCCCCTATCACGACCCTATCGGGGTGAAAGGCGAAGGAGGTAAGTATGGCAAAGACAGTGCAAGACATTATGACTGCTAATCCGGTCACTTTGGGGGCAAACACCCCTATAATCGATGCGGCCCGAGCTATGCGCGATAACGATATTGGCGTCGTTGTTGTGGAGAACAATGGCCAGCTTCTGGGTTTGCTAACAGATCGGGATATTGTTGTCCGGGCAGTCGCCGACAACAGAAATCCTTCCAGCACGAATCTGGAATCGATTTGCAGCAAAGATGTCACATCAGTTTCGCCCGACCAAAGTGACACCGATGCGGTGCAGTTGATGAGGCAAAAAGCAATCCGT
>JBJMGL010000456.1:0-4513 GCA_045807985.1 Bryobacteraceae bacterium | reverse complement strand
TTCGGGTGAACTGGACAATCGCGGGTTGCTGGCGGAGATCTTGCGTCAGCGCCGCGACAAGGCCCGCCTCCTTGGGTATAAAGATTTTGCTGATCTCGTATTAGAGGAGCGCATGGCGCACACGGGAGAAACGGCGCAACGTTTTGTCGAGGATCTGCGCCGGAAAACCGAACCTTTCTTCGAGCGCGAAAACCGGAGCTTGGCGGAGATGGGCAAAACTCTTGGCTATGAAAGGGCACAGCCGTGGGATGTGGCGTATCTGGCTGAAAAACAGCGGCTGGCGCTGTATCAGTTTGATGAAGAGGAGTTGCGTCCCTATTTCGAACTGCAGCGGGTCGTGGCGGGCATGTTCGATATTTTCAGCCGCATTCTGAATATTCGGGTCATCGAGGAACCGAACGTGCCAGGGTGGGACCCGGCGGTAAAGTACTATCGCGTGCAAGACGGAAGTTCGGGCAAACTGCTGGGCGGCTTTTATACGGATTGGTTCCCGCGGGAGAACAAACGGGGCGGAGCCTGGATGGATTCTTTGGTTACGGGCAATCCGGAAATGGATCAACCGCACCTTGGGCTGATCTGTGGCAATCTGACTCCGCCGGCCGAAGATCGGCCGTCCTTGTTGACCCACCGCGAAGTGGAGACCATCTTTCACGAGTTCGGCCATTTGCTGCACCATGTTTTAAGCCATGTGCCCGTAAAGTCGCTCTCCGGAACCAACGTTCCGTGGGATTTTGTCGAGCTACCCTCCCAAATTATGGAGAACTGGTGCATGGAGCGTGAGGCTCTGAACACGTTTGCGCGCCACTACCAGACAGGCGAGCCGATTCCGGACGAGCTGTTCGAGAAGATGCAGCGGGCACGAACGTTCCGCAGCGCTAATATGCAGATGAGGCAGCTCGGGTTCGCAACGGTAGACCTGAAGCTTCACCGGGAATACGACCCGGAAAGTGGCGATTTAATCGCGTACGTCCGTGACATTTTGGCGCAGTTCACGCCAGCCGAGCTTCCGGCTGATTACGGGATGATCGCCAGTTTTACCCACCTATTTGCCAGTCCGGTGGCCTATGGAGCGGGGTATTACTCCTATAAGTGGTCGGAGGTGCTGGATGCCGATGCGTTCACGCGGTTCATCCGAGAGGGGATTTTTAACATGGAGACGGGCCGCGATTACCGGCGCAGTATCCTGGAGCGCGGAGATAGCGACGATCCGGCACAGTTGTACCGTAACTTTATGGGAAGAGATCCGGATGCTAATGCGCTGTTGGAACGTCTCGGATTGAAGGCTGCGTGAGTCTACAGGAGTAGATGGAAGAGAGTATAGAAGCGCAGCTTGCGGAAGCTCAGGGGCAGGTCGAGGAACTTAGGAAATCACTGGATCAATGCTTGCACGCTCGACAGATCACGGAGCGGGAGGCTGAAATCAATGCGGAGAAGGCGCAATCGGCTATCGAAGAAATGCAGCATTTCCTTTATGCCGTGAACCATGATCTGCGGCAACCGCTGCGGAGTATTCTGACCAATGCTCAACTGCTGGAGCGGAAACGTCCTCAGGATAGCGAACTGAAGGAGTATACTTCACCGATTATTGAGGGTGCGAATGAGATTAATATCCTGATTGAGAGTTTAGTCAGCTTCTCGCGCGTAGGAACGATTCAGCGCCGAAGTTTGATACGGCTCGACATTGTTTTGCAGTTGGCTCTGCTGAAGGTTCAAAAACTGGTGAAAGAGTCCAATGCTCAGATTACGTACCGGGATCTGCCGGAGGCGGAAGTAGACGAATCGCAGTTTGCGCAGGTGTTTGAGCATCTTCTCACCAACAGTATTAAGTACCGGAGCGAGGAAGCGCCCAGTATTGAGGTTTCGGCGCAAGAAGATACGAACGCATTCAAGATTTCTGTGCGCGATAACGGTGTTGGCGTGAAGCCGGATTATCACCAGACCGTCTTTGCTCCCTTTAAGCGGCTGCACGGGAAGAACATTCCGGGCGTGGGGCTTGGGCTTTCGATTTGTAAAAAGATTGTGACGGCGCATGGCGGCAAAATATGGGTGGAAAGCGATGGCCAGAATGGATCGACATTTCACTTTACTGTGCCGGTTTAAGCAGATTCGACGGTGCAAAAGCACTGGCGATGGTGGTTTTCAACCACGACGCCTCATCTGAACCGCACGTTAAATGATTCAAATATAAGCACCTTCCTCTTTGGTCCGTTACGTGTAAGACGATTAGCGCAGCATGTATCGACCTCTTTCCACTCTCGGCTTGGCATTTGTCCTGACCATTGGTGGCAGCTCCTTTCTTCATGCTCAGTTTGCTAGAGTTCTACAGGAATACGGGGCAGGGCAGTACTCCGCTGAACCTGACAGGCCGTCGGTACCGAACGAAACAGGCCCTGATTCTACTAATGATCAGGAGCATGGGGTAGCGCGCATCAGCGTTGCGCAAGGTGATGTGAATGTGCGGCGCGGGGACACGTCCGAGTTGGTAGCTGCCACGATCAATGCGCCACTGGTCACACAGGACCGGCTACAAACAGCCGCAGGGTCCAGAGCGGAGATTGAGCTGGATTCAGCGAATCTGATTCGGCTTGCTCCCGATACTGATGTTGGATTGGCTGGCCTTGAGTACCGCCGTTTTCAGGTGCAACTAGGAGCGGGCACCATTATTTATCGTGTTTTGCGGTCTTCCGAATCCCAGGGTGAAGTGGACACGCCCAGTATTGCGCTTCGCGCTTTGGGAGAGGGCGCGTTCCGGATCGCGGTTCTGGATGACGGCACAACGCAGATTGACGTGCGCGCAGGAGCGGCGGAACTTTTTGGACCTCGCGGGTCACAGCGGATCGATTCTGGACATTCGGTGGTGGTACGAGGAAATTCGGCGGACCCCGAATTTCTGGAAGTAGAGCCATTCATGCGGGATCAATTCGACGACTGGAGCGAGGGGCGAGACCGCGAGCTGTTGTCGTCGCAGAGCTATAACTACGTGAGCCGGGATATCAGCGGGGCGGAAGACCTCGACGCAAACGGGACGTGGGTTCCATCTCAGTACGGGCAGGTTTGGGTGCCGCGAGCGCAGGGAGAGAACTGGGCACCTTATAGCTACGGTCAATGGAGTTGGGAATCGTATTACGGCTGGACGTGGGTTGATTATGCCCCGTGGGGGTGGGCACCGTACCACTATGGGCGCTGGTTTTGGAATGGCGGCTATGGTTGGTGCTGGTGGCCTGGTGCCCGGTTGTCCGCCCATTTGTGGAGTCCGGCTTTGGTGGGTTTTTTTGGTTGGAGTAATGGCAGTTTGGGCTGGGCCGCGCTGGCGCCCTATGAGAGGTTTCAGTCTTGGTGGGGGCGCGGAGCGTGGGGCGGCGGTGCTCGCCCTTACGGACCGGATGGGTTTTACCGTTTGCGGAATGCGGGGGTATGGAGCGTTTACCGCAATGTCGGCTTCCGCGGCGGTGCTGTCTTCGCCAGTCATAACGGGTTCGGCGGTCCGCATCAACAGTTTGGTTTTGCGACGCGCGAACAGCTTGGAGGCGCGAGCTTTATTCATGGGCAAATGCCGATTGGGCCGAATCGGGCGAGTTATTTGTTCTCGAATCGGCAAGCTATTGCTAACTCCCGGTTCTCCTCGGTTTCCAACCAGCAGTTTTTTCAATATCGACAATCGCAGTTCGGCGGAGCCAGACAGCGGGTCGGGGCGGCCGGTTGGTCACATGGTAGTGCTGATCCGAACATCCGCCGACCTTACGGACAAAGCGGGTATAGGACAAGAGACAGCGGAGTAGATGCTGCCAGGGGAACACCCAACGGCTGGCAGAGGTTTGGAGATCCAGGGTCCAGCAACGGGTACCGGCAAGGGTTTGCAAGCGGTGGAGAGAGCGGATGGCATCAGTTTGGCCGACCTCAGCAACCTTATTCAGCTAACGAAACAGGACGGTCTGAGCAAGCGAGACCGATGCCGTCTTATCGCCAGCCACCTTCCTTTGGCTCAAATAGCGGAAATTATAGAGGATTGCCGTACCGTGGTTCCTCCGCACCACGATATAGCACACCTTTGCAGCCGCATTACAACAATGGCGGGCCATCTTACAGAGGACCTGCGCCGACGCATGGTGGACGTTATTCATCCGATGGTGATCGGCATGGGCGGCGGTAGTAGCTGAACAATTTTCCCTCAGCCGCTTCGGCTCACTGAACAGGGCTGAAGCGGCATTTTTTTGCGAGTTTGACGAAGGGAATCCTAATCCTAACGTGAATTCGGCGTAAGCGCTAAATAGCCTTCGCCAGCAGCTGGCATTCTTCCTCTGTGAGGCGGAGGGAGGGTTTGTGTTCGTACCAGGTATAAGCCACCAGAGCGGCCAAGAGATGAACCGAAGCATGGTGGAGACTTCGATGGCGCGTAGGGGCGATCTGGCACACGTGCTTGAGTTGCTCCCCGACGCTATCGATCAGCGCTCGTTGGCGCAGCAGAAGCTTGTCGAGCAACGGCATGAGCTTGTTCTTCATCCTGCGCTTGAGT
>JBJMGL010000455.1:0-5276 GCA_045807985.1 Bryobacteraceae bacterium | reverse complement strand
TGCTGGACGAAGCCTATGCCCGATTCAGCACAATCTAGACAGACGTAGCTTGTTCTTGTGTTTTCGGGTCTGCTGACAACGAAAGCAGAATTTCCTCTGCCCAGTTGAGAGCGAACCAGTCCATCCAAAACCTGGGCTTATGCCGGGACAGAAATCCAAGGTGGCCACCATGTTTAGTTGCAACCAAGCGGAGCGAAGGGTTTCGCTCAAACGCTGGGTGGCGAAAGATCTCGAAAGGAACGAGCGGATCATCCTCAGCAGTAATCACGAGGGTTGGCACGCGAATGGCATCCAGGAAACTCGATGCTGACTGAGTGGCATAGTAATTGGCCGCGGTGCCAAATCCAAATAATGGTGCTGTATAGCGATCGTCAAACTGCCAAATTGTTTTGACGGTGTGCAAGCCGTCAGAACTATAGAGATGGGGAGCTAGCCGGCTTTTCCGTTCAATGCGCCTACGCAGCCGGTCAAGGAAACGCCGGGCGTAAAGGATATTGGATGGCTTATCGATAGCTCGTACGCACACGGCCAGATCGATGGGCGGCGACACAGCGCAAACGCCTTGCAAAAGTTGCGTTTCGCCCAGTTCGCCAGCCAACTTCAGGACGACATTTCCGCCTAATGAGAAACCAATGACGAGGACAGGCTGACGCCAAGAATCTTTGATAGTTTGCAATATGGAATGAGCATCACTGGTGAGACCAGAGTGATACATGGTCTCGCAGAGATCCTCGGTTCCTCCGCAGGTTCGCAAATTAAGGCGATGCACACCGAATCCCCGCTCCAGCGCCGTTTGTGAAAAACTTTTGATATAGCCAGCTTCGGCGGAACCTTCCAGTCCATGGAGAAAAGCAATCTGCGCCCGGGGAGGCACGACAGGCTGCTGCTCCAGGGAAACAATGGTCGTTTGCTTATCTACTTTGTAGAGTTTTCGCGTGACTGGATAGCGCTGTTCATCCAGAGTTCGCTGCCAGAAATTTCCAGCAATGGTCGATAGATGTGGATTTCGAAATAAAGGTGTGAAATCCGGGCGCAAATCCGATTGTAGCGGGTCTGTGCGCACTGTCACAGCCCCGCCCGGACCCCCTACTGCGATGCTTCGCTTTTTCTGCTCAGGTCCTCTGACAATATGATTGCCTCTGCCAAATCGCGCATGGGCCGCCGCAAACGCCGGCTTTCATTGCGCAAGCGCAAATAAGCCTCCTCTTCGGTCAGGCTATGCCGATGCTGCAAAATACCCTTGGCCCGCTCGACGATTTTTCGTGTCTCAAGCTGACGGCGCATTTCGGCTGTCTCTTCCTGCAACCGAAGGTTTTCTTCGGCAAGAACGGATTTTGAGATTGCCCCGCCCATCTGCTCACCGACAAACGTCAGCAAGGAAATTTCATCCGGGCTATGGAAGTGAGGTTCGCGGTGATGTACGTTGATGACGCCGATCACCTCTCCGCCACTCACCAGAGGAACGGAAAGAAAAGCTTCGTAGGTATCTTCTACAAGCGCCTGAAAACGCTTGAATCGCCGGTCAGCCGAGGCATTTTCGGGCAGGGCCACAACAGAGTGGTGTTCGACTACCCAACCGGTAACGCCTTCGCCGACTTTCAAGCGAATGTTTCCAAGATCCACCTGATGAGGCACTTGCGATGCGCGAAGCACAATTTCGTTGCTCTCGCGTTCAATCAGGTAGACGAGGCAAGCGTCACACTGAGTTACTTGTACAGTCAATCCTACAATTTCGCCGAGCATTTCATCCAGTGAAAGCTCGGAACTGACTATATTGCTGATTCGATGTAGGAGCGTGACCTGAGAGGTCGGCGGCTCAATAAGAGTTGCTGTCGCCATACTCGAATGTAGAACATACCCTCGTCACTTCACAAATCAAAATTATTGATACCAATCATTGAGGAATAAGGGTTTTGTTTCCAAAGACTTAACCATGAAATGATATGAAACACCTCCTCAAAGGGGTGCTATATGCGAATGAGTTGCTCCTGCTCCATACCAGTTACCTGGGCAAATCCCTGCCCCACAAAGACGTTCACTTCAGAGCGAATTCCAAAGTTTGGTAAATAAATACCAGGCTCAATTGAAAAGCATGTATTTGCAATGATTCGGCGTTCATCGTGCGATTCCAAATTGTCCATATTTGCTCCAGTGCCATGCACTTCAGTACCGATGCTATGGCCGGTACGGTGGAAAAAGAAGTCGCCGTATCCCCAAGAGGTGATGTATTCTCGCGCGACATCATCCACCTCCCAACCTGCGGTGGGTTGTCGGGCTTGCATACGAGTCAGTACAAACTCACAGGCTTTTCTGCGAGCGTCGCGGACAGTTTCAAAGACTGTTTGAATTTCGACAGGAACGGTGTCTCCGCAAAAGCCTGTCCATGTCACATCGTAGTAAACGGCTTGGGGCTGATTTTGTTTCGCCCAAAGGTCAATGAGCACGACATCACCTTGCTCAATTTCGCTGTTCTTTTCAACCGTCGGCTCGTAGTGAGGATTAGAGGCATTGGCGTTGACCGCGACAATTGGTCCATGATCGGTCATCAAATTCTGTTGGGCAAACCGGTGCAGGATGAACTGCTTCACTTCGTACTCATTCACTGATGTTTTTGACCGAAGGCGCTCTGCAATCAAATCGAAGGCTTCGCTGCGAATCTGGTCCACCAGTTTTCCAGCTTGCAAATGAAGGGCAAGCTGCTCTTGTGTCCAACGCGCCTCAAATTCTTGAATCAGATCGGCCGATGTAACGATGTCGACTCCGCACTGTCGTACCAGTTCTAGGGTTCCTCCGTCTACCAGAGAAACGTACGGAATAGCACAATTCGGCGAATATTGCATGGCAATGCGCTGGCTGCCGGACAGGATCTGTCGTAACTTGTTTTGTTGATCCGGCCAGCTTGCATAGGTCTCCTTACCGCCTGGTAATGCGTCAAGAGCCCCGCTTTCAATGCGATGCACGAGTTTGCTTGGATTGCCCTGTGAGGGGATGAAGTAATACCAGCGCCTTGTGGCTTGGACGTCATCCGGAATGTGCAGAATTCGATAGGCCAGCGGATCTCTCCGGTGGTGATCAAAAAAGAGCCAGCCGTCCAAGTGGTGTTCGGATAGGGCGGTTTGTATGCGCTCAACAGTCATTGTTGACGATTGTAAGCGGTCTAAATCTCAGTGACATAAGTCGGAGTGGTTGCCAGGCTCACCAGAATCAAACTGGCCACTGAAACGAGTAGAGCGGGATATATAGCGTCAACGTCATTGACGTAGACGTGAATCCAATCCGGTCCGTGCTGCTGCGCAAGCTGCCAAGCAACAGTAACCGCCGTTCCAAGAAAGATGGATGCAATCGCGCCAGGTGTTGTGGCTCGCCTCCAGAAAAACACTGCTAATACTGCAGGCGTAACAGCGGCTCCATAAACAGTGTAGGCATACAAGGAGGCTTTCAGTACGGATTCGAACTGCGTAGCCTGGAGGACGGCAAAGACACCGAGAAGGACAACAACAACTCTAGAGACGATCAGCGTTCTGGTCTGGGTCGCATTCTTGTCAATAAAACGCTCATACACGTCGTGAATCAGATTTGTGGCGGGAGAAAACAGATAGTTATTGGCCGTTGATATCACCTTTGCAAAAACGCCTCCTAGCAAAATGGCGCCTAACCAGGATGGTAAAGCCTCTTTGGCTACTAATGGAATGATCTCGCGTGGACGGTCGGTATGTAGTTTAGCGCTCGCAATCACCGCTAACGTGACTAGCAAAGTTTCCAGAGTGATTGTCCCAATAATCCAGCCGATGACAGACTTTCTGGCATCACCTTCAGAGCGAGCCGAAAAAAACTTCTGATACATTCCTTGATTTCCAATCAGCAGAAGCATCGTGGGCAGCATGAGTCCGATTGCGCCGGACAGAGAATAATTGCCGAGTAGCTGAAAGTGAGTCTCTGGAAGTTTATCGTGAACCACGGCCCATCCGCCCGTTCGAAACAGTAAGATCGGCACGGCAACGATGACAGTGATAGTGACTAATGAACCTATGAATAAATCCAGATAAGCGATGGAGGCCATGCCTGCAGCGGCTGTAAAGAATATGACGAAGCCTGCCAGGATATATAGTCCTGTTGTCCTGTCAATCTGCGGAAAGATCAAGTGGAGGATATCGCCTCCCCCAATAAACTGATAGCTCGTGATGATGGTATAAGAAATAACGATGGCGATCGTTGCAAGCACCCGCGCAACGGAGTTATATCGTACTTCCAGCAGATCTGGCACTGTGAATTGCGCAAAGTGACGGGCGCGTCCGGCAATCAAGCTGACCAGAAGGAGTCCGATCCATCCGCCCAGTGGCTGCCACAAGGCAACGAAACCGTTTTTGTACGCGTTTTCAGCCCCTGCCAGCAGGCTTCCCGCGCCGATCCAGGAGGATAGTAATGTAAAAACCAGCACAGGCCAACTGAGCGTCCTGCCAGCAACCAGAAAATCTGACTTATTTTTAACCTGAGTGGTTTTAAAAATTGTGATACCAACAAGTAGCGCAACCAGCAGTGAGATAGTCACCGAGTAAATCATTACGGGACTATCTTAAAGCAGGTCATCCAGTACACTTCTAAAGTCGGATCGTTACGGTTAAATCACGGCCGGGGTTAAAAGGCATCATCGCAGCGCCAGTGGGCCATAATAAGACATTCATCGTGATTGCAGCTTCCGCCCGTAACGGAGGCAGATTGACGCCCTCAAGAAGATCAGAGTTGTTTGAACCGGACGGAATCACCAAATTGCAATATTCAGCGTTACTTTGCATAAGTTGGATCACTATGTCATAGCCGGACGCTGTTTGGTTCAGACCAGCCCGGATGTCTCTGACAGCATGCGAAGCTTCGATTATGAGTGGTGGCGCGGCATTTTGCTGCGTTGCCAGATACCCACTGACCTGTAATGAGAACTGACCGCCAGACAGTGTACGTAAACCGCCATTCCCGTTTTGTGTAAAACAAACTTGCTGCACTTGACTGTTACCGAAAGAGTTTGTCACAAAAAACTCAGCCGTACTGATGCGGGCATCGGGAAAGCTAAAAGTATGAATAAAGTTTATGGAAGCTCGATTTTCAAAAAACTCTGATGCGAACGGTACAATAATGACTTTTGTATCGAGCTTCAAGATAGCCTCGCCTGCTGAATGGCTTGTCGCAGTGGAGCCGCCAGCGCTTCTTATGACGGACAACTTCTTCGTTGAAGCATCAACCGACACGACACTCATCACCTCACTGCTGATTTGGATGAAATC
>JBJMGL010000454.1:0-1651 GCA_045807985.1 Bryobacteraceae bacterium | reverse complement strand
TTCTTTTCGCACCTGTTAAGCGCGCTACCCCAGCCGGTATTAGCAGCTGTGGTGCTCGTCGCCGTTGCAGGTTTGTTCAAGCTCTCAACGTTGAAACAACTCTGGCGCGGGGACCGCGCTGAATTCGTCGTCGCAATGGCGGCCATTCTCGGCGTTCTCAGCTCGGGTCTGCTTCGCGGCGTGATGATCGGCGCAATCATTTCGCTGGTGCAACTGTTGCGAACAGCGTCGAAACCGCATGTGGCTTTTCTCGGGCGCATTCCAGGCACTCGCCGTTTCTCGGATCGTGAGCGCCATCCAGACAACGAACTCATTTCCGGTGTCCTGATCTTTCGGCCGGAATCAGGTCTCATTTACTTCAATGTAGACCATGTCTGCGAGTCGATTCTGAAGCGCGTGCACGCTGAACCGACGCCACCGAAGTTGGTTGTGCTCGATCTTTCCGCTGCGCCCCGTGTGGACTTGCAAAGCGCTCACGCTCTTGCCGGCATGGCCGACGAACTCACCCCCAAAGGCATCCGATTCCAAGCGGTCGAACCGCGTTCCTCGGTTCGGGACCGTTTGCGCAATGAAGGTGTGGACGGAAAACTGGGCGGCGTGAATCGCTTCACGACCGTAGCCGATGCAATCGATCATTTTCAGTCAACAGCGAGCACATGAATAAAGACTAACATTGGGATGGTCGCCAAGCTGTTAATCGCCTCGTTCCTCGTCGCTACAACCGTGGCAATTCACGCAGCGGGTCTCGGCATGGTATTGAGCCACGTGTCGCGCTCTACCGTGCAACCGGAGGATACACACTTCTGGCCAATTACATGGCTGCTGATTCGTATCGCCTGGTTGCTGATTGTATTTCACCTGATTGAGGTCACCGTCTGGGCGTTGTTTTTCTGGTGGGAGAACTGTATGCCGGACGTCGAGTCGTCATTCTATTTCTCGGGCATTACCTACCTTACGATCGGTTACGGGGACTTGGTGTTGCCAAAAGAATGGCGACTGTTCGGACCAATTGAAGGATTGACCGGCATTCTAATGTGTGGCTTATCCACGGCGCTTTTCTTTGCTGTGGTCAGCAAAAGAATTTTGCTACGCATGCGTGGGAAGGAAACAGCGCTCACGGAATGAGCACGCGGTCTGATCTGCAGGCTCCGCCAAATTCAGAGCCACAGGAAAAGAAGAAATGGGTCGAACCAGTCGCGGCCCTGCTGATGGCGCTGGCGACACTCAGCACCGCGTGGTGTGGGTATCAGTCAGCGGCATGGACACGGCAGAGCAATCGCTTGATGAATGAATTTAATACGCTGGAACGCAAAGCTGGTCTGCTGACGGTGCAGGGAACGCAGCAGGCGACCATTCAAACCGGAATGTTCATGCAAGCGCTTGCTGCGCATGAGGCGGGCAACGAAAAGCTGTTGAATTTTTATGTCGAACGTTTTCCTCCCGAGCTGCGCAAGGCTTACGACGCATGGATAGCACAGAAGCCTTTCGAAAATCCAAATGCCGATCCGCATCCATTTGTGCCGAACTTGTATGAGATGCGAGGGACGCGAGAAGCTGCTGACGCCACCGCAAAAGCTGCGGCGAGTCAGCAAGAAGCGCGCAAGACCGGCAGCATCTCCGGTCAATACCTGGCGAACACTGTTTTGTTTGC
>JBJMGL010000453.1:0-3800 GCA_045807985.1 Bryobacteraceae bacterium | reverse complement strand
GAAGCAATCACATTTGCGCTCAAAGCCAGCATCCAGATTGCGCCGCCTAAAATCCCTAACAAGTGAAGCTTCGGATTGGCGGCCCGGTACTGCGCAAACGTCGATCCCTGAGAACGCATAAACCAAATGTTCACCAGAAAATTGCTCGCCAATAAACCAAGCGCGAAAAAGAACAAAGCGGTATACGGAGTAAGATATCCCGGCTGGATCGCCACCGTATTGAAGTCAGGCGAAATTGTCCGCATCAATTGCGGATAAAAGAAGCCCATCAGGCAACCGGCGGCGATCGCAAACAAGAGTCCACGAATTGCCTGTGTGCGCCGCTGAGTTCCCAAGCGGCGATTCGCCAGCGCGGAAAAGATCATCGCCACCACCACCAGAACAACGCCCGTAAACAGCAAAGGAGCGTTTCCTTTGGGTGAATGATAGTAGCTCGCTATCGTGCCGATCACCAGCGCCAGCCCCACGCCCACCGGAAACGCCACGGCCATACCCGCCGCGTCAATCGCTACCACTAGCAGGATGTTAGCGGCATTGAATAACGCGCCGCTCGCTACTGCCCCCAGTATCGAACCCACCGATGCTGTTTGCAAATTAGCCAACGCGCTCGTGCCGGTGGAACCGAAACTCCCAAACGTCAGGCAAACCACGAGCGCAAGGAGCGCAACTCCAAAAGCATAGTCCCAATAATACAGCTCAAAAGGCCAATGCTCTTTCCCGGCCAGCTTTTGGGTATTCGCCCACGATCCCCAACCGAGCATCGTAATCACGCACAAGAGGATGGCAACGCTCGAATCGGTGACGGTAAACAATCCTGTTCCCTAGCTTTTTCCGGTTAAACTGACCGCGCTGTGATCTTTCTCAGTTTGCATAAAAGCTGACTCATCCGCGCCGGAAAATCTTTTAAGGCCAGCTTCCTTGATCGCGGAATCCGGCACCTTGTGCAGAGGAGTGTAGCGCGGGTGGTGCGATTCCTTATAAGGATCGTTCTTCGCCGCGTTATAGCAACAAATCATCGACCAGCGCGGATTATCTGATTTATTCTGATCCGAGCGGTGCAGCATATTCGCATGGAAGAACAACGTGTCTCCCGGCTCCATCTCGACATATACCAGCGGCAAACGCTTTAACACCTCATTCACGCGATCCAGATCCGCTCCCGCCTGGTCGCCCGTCAACACATGCTCAATGCGGCCCAGTTTCTGCGAATACGGAATTACCTGCATGCAGCCATTCTCTTTGGTGGCCGGGTCTACCGCGATAAACGCGCTCGTCAGATTCGGAAACAGCACCCCATTCTGGTACCAATACCCATAATCCTGATGCCACGCCCAGGCCCCGCCCACCTTGGCGTCTTTCATGATCATTTTCGAGTGATAGTGATAAACCTCATCATCCAGAATTTTCTCCGCCGAGTTCACAACCGACTCGCAGCGCGCAAACATCCCGTAAATCGTATCTCCCGGATGGTTCCAAAGCGAAAGCCGGACAGCCCCGCCTTCTCCATCACCACGGCTAAACGAGTGCTGGTCTAGCTCCCGATCCTCCTTCGCAGCGCGTTGCAGCAGTTGAATTTCTTCCTTATCGAAGAATCCTTTGGCAAGAACATAGCCCTGGTCCTGGTATTCCCGGACCTGGTCGTTAGAAATAGCTCCGTGTGGCATCTGTGTTTTCCACCTCTGCCGAGCATATCTCATTCCGGTTCTTTAGTAAGCTTTCTGAAGAACAAAGAAGGAATGCAAAACATAAACGTGGCTCTATTGGGCTCCGGCTTTGTCGCCGAATTTTTTATGCAAGGCTTGGCGAATGTGAATGGCCACGAAGTAGTAGCCAATTATTCCCGCAGCCTTGAAAAGGCCGAAACTTTCGCCCGCCGCTGGTCCATTCCCGAATGGTCCGCAGATTTAGATAACCTGATCGCGCGCAAAGACATTGACCTGTTCGTCATTGCCCTGCCGAATGACGCTCACCTGCCCGTGTCGCTTGCTTTATCAAAGGCCAAACGGCATCAGGTATGCACTAAACCGCTGGCTCGCAATCGCGCGGAAGCGAAAGCAATGTTCGAAGCCGCCAAAAACTCCGGCGCTCTGCACGGCTATGCCGAAACCGAAGTCTTCTCGCCCTGCGTTGTGAAAGCGGAGGAGATCATCCGGCAGGGCGCTCTCGGCAAAGTACTCTGGGTGCGTTCGCGGGAGTCGCACAGCGGCCCGCACAGTCAGCACTTCTGGGACGTCGAGCAAACCGGCGGCGGAGCCATGCACGACCTAGGTTGCCACTGCGTCGAAGCCGCCCGCTACTTCTTCGGCAAAGACAATCAAGTTGTGGAGGTAATGGCCTGGGGCGCTAATCTCGTGCATCACGACAAAACCATAGGCGAAGATAACGCCCTGCTAATACTCAAGTTCGCCAGCGGCGGCATTGCCCACTGCGAGCTTTCCTGGACAACCAAGGGCGGTCTCGATCTCCGCAACGAGATACACGGCTCCGAAGGCTCAATTTTTACTGACGTCACTCGCGGCACCCCCATGACCAGTTTCTCCACTAAATCCGCCGGCTACGTCGTCGAAAAGGCTGATATCGATTTCGGCTGGACCCGCCCCTTGCCCGAAGAAGCCTTTGCTTATGGCTACCAGGCCGAAATGCGGCACTTCGTTGAGTGCGTTAAGCACGGCACGCCGCCGCGCGAAACTTATGAAGACGGTTACATCGTAAACTGCATTCTCGACGCAGGCTACCAGTCCATGCGTTCAAAGCAATGGATGCCAGTGGAGTATTGAACATGAACAGGCGGGAACTCTTCTTAACAGGCATCGCGGCCACCCTCCGCGCCGCAACCAATCCATCCTCGCGCTTATCGATGGAAGCTTATATTTTCCAGCAGTACGCAAGCCGGCAAGGTAAGAAACTTCGAGACGTGTTGGGCGAAGTCATCCCCATGGCCCAAACCGCCGGATTCCGCAACATTGAGCTAAATACTGAGTTTTTTTCGCCCGAGATCCGCACCCGCACGCTGGACCTGATACGCTCCAGCAAATTATCGATGCCCTCGGTCTACGTAGGCGGAGTCCTGCACGAAGAAGCTCCTGCTGCCGAGACAATTCAGCGAGCGGTTGAAATCGGCAATATTTGCAAACCATTCGGCTGTATAGCGGTAGTTCATAATCCCAGCCCAAAACCCAAGAGCGCTGAAAAATCCGACGGCGAACTAAAGCTGCAAGCAAAACTTCTCAATCAAATGGGCCAAACTTTAGGGCAAAACGGATTGTCCTTGAGAGTTCACCACCACACCCCGGAAATGGTCAACAACGCTCGTGAATGGCGCTACATTCTGCACAACACCGATCCTAAACACGTCCAACTCTGCATGGACCTGGACTGGGTTCACCAAGGCGGTCAAAATCCATTAGCTCTGCTTAAGGAAGCAGGCCAGCGCGTCACCGAAATTCACGTCCGCAACAGCAATAACAAGCTATGGCTCGAATCCGTAGAAGATGGCGACATCAACTACCGTGAAATCGCTCACTACCTGAAAACTTCAAACATCTTGCCGCTGGTCGTAGCGGAACTAGCCTATGCCGAAAGGACAAAAATTACTCGTTCGCTTGGAGAAGACCTGCGCCGAAGCCGCCTTTATACCGAGCAAATTTTCGGCACCAATGCGTGACGGCTTTGGACCATGCACGAACACTTGCGTCCCTCGTCGCGAGAAAGCTAAAAACTAATACCGGTTGCGAATCAAGTGCTGAATATACAACAGATTCCGTCGCATATCCGCCTCCAGCGTTTGCGGGTGAGCATCG
>JBJMGL010000452.1:0-10787 GCA_045807985.1 Bryobacteraceae bacterium | reverse complement strand
CTGCGGCGCGCGGATGAGGCGCTTGCCGCAGTGCTCAGTACACGATCCCTGACTGCCGATGAAGCGGGCGAAGCTTTAATGAGCGTCGCACGAGCTCTGGAAGCGCTTCACCTCCAGGGATGGGTACATGGTTGTGTATCACCGGACTTGGTGCTGGCGGTGGGTGATTACATTCAGTTGCCAGGCGAGTGCGTACGGATGGTGGGGATAGCGCCAGCTGCTGAAACCATTACCGCCAAGTATTTAGCTCCGGAAAGCGTGAGCGTGAATCTCTCTCCGGAGGCCGATCTATGGTGTTTAGGAGCGACAATCTTTGAAGCGTTAACGCGGAAAGTCTGGAAGGAGGAATCGCGCGAAGAACTGGACGCGCTGCCCGAGCCCTTTGCAACCATTGCTTTGCGATGCCTTGAAACCGACCCGAAAACGAGGTGCAGTTTAGCGGAAACTATCGCGCTTTATCGCGGTGAACTCAAACTCCCGCCCAGAGTGAAAATTGCGGCAGCATCATCAGTCATTGTTTCTAAACAAGAAATTGCCGCCGCGCCTGCAGTTCGATCCGCGCAGCCAAATGAGCCTGCTCCAAGCCATTCGCTAGTGTCGACAGAGCCAGTAGACAAGGAACAGCCGAAAGCAAAATCACTTGTCGAGGACACAGCCGGCGCTGCTGAAACTCCCAAAGCGGCAGTCTCTGCTCAGCCTGAAGTTGCCGCCAAGCCGGCCATCGCTGCCGCACCCTCTCAGGCGATGGCCGCTCCCGTCTTGACGACACAAACTTTGGGTGCGGACGGAGTGGACCCTCATCTTCCACAAGCAGCCGCAATCGCCGCTTTAGCTCCTGAAGCGGATGCGCGAGCTACAGGCGCACAAGACAACAGCAACACTCTCCCTAACAAGCCAATCGCGTATACCGAACCCAAGCCCTCTGTGGTTGCTAGACCAAATGGGGAAGAGACCAGGAGGCGATCCGTGGGGGATGAGGGAGAGGGGAGTACAAGAAAACTATGGATTGGGGCTGGCTTAACCGTTTTGTTGGTACTAGCTCTGATCGGGCTGCTGTGGCCTAAACATCGAGTCCCGGCGACGGTTTCAAACTCAAATAATAAGACCAGTGTCCCAGGGGCAGGACAGACCAGGGACGGAAGCGCTTGGCAGACGCACACGCTCGAGCCAAGCACGGCAACACCAGGAGGAACTACCTCGCACGCTGGCAGCACAACAGCGCACCGTGGAAATACGATATCGAAATCGGCAGTCTCGCCGAACGCTCCGGAAGCTATAAAGCCAAGTTCACATCCCCAAGCGTTGAAAGCGCCTTCCAAGCCGGAAGGATCAACCGTAAAAGGAAATGTCTGGCGGGTCATTCTTTATACATACAATCGTTTGCCGGATGCTGAGAAAATGGCTAAAGCAATCAACGCTAGGCACAGCGGCTTGCATGCAGAAGTATTCTCGCCCTCGGGGGACGGCAGTCCCTATCTAGTGACAACCGCTGGCCAGTCGAGCCGTGACGAAGCGTTGCAAACCAGACGCAAGGCTGTTGGAGCCGGTATGGCGCGGGACGCGTATATTCAGAACTACTCGAAGTAGGAAACTTGGTGCTAAGTACTGCTAGCAAACAAATCGCTGTTACTGCAAAGTTGCTTCGCGCGCAGAGTTAACGCCGCTCCGAAACAATAAGAATTGCTTCTACTCCTTTGCCTCGTCTCAAGTACTTAAAATTCCTGTCAGGCTAATCCGATAAGCATAGCTTTCTCGTATATGCGAGTAGTAACAAACTCGCAATTGCATGTACTCAGAGGAAAAATGGCAAAACATAAACTATCCCTTTCACTGTTGACCTTGCTTTTCAGCGTTGCGGCTGCGCAACAGTTGAAAGCCGTAACGGTAACGAACGTAAATTTAGGAACTTTATCCGGCTCTTCCACTAGGGCTGGAACATTATCAAATCAGGGCGAGGTGCTGGAGGCAACGTTCTCGATAACGTCAGTGTCAAACCTCACGATTTATACAAACTCCTACGGTGGCGGGACCAATGCTAATGGCACGACAGCAACGGCCGGCGGCTTCATGCCATCGCTGGTTCTATATAACAGCGCAGGGAACTTTGTGGCAGGCGAGACGTTTCCTTCACCAATTGGAAGAACAGACCCTGCTACCGGCTTAAATGGAGACGCCTACCTGAGTCGCACGAATTTGAGCGTGGGCACTTATATTTTGACGCTCTCCGATTTTCTTGTTCAACAGCCTGCGACAGCAACCAACCTTTCAGATGGGTTCATCAACTTTGGATCGGGAACTACCTTTTCTGACGTGCAAGGCAATTCCCGGACCGGCAACTATTCTCTGAATCTGTCGACAACATCCACGACGCCTTCCGTGCCTGAACCTGCCACATTCGGCCTTATGATTCCGGCTTTAGTGGGCGTAGCCGCGCTGGTTCGCAAGCGCAAAGCAGCTCTATAGAGATCAGTTTCTGATTGAACATGGGCAGAAATTGATCAAGTTCCTGGAATAAATCGCAACAAAAATACTGGAGAGATAAATGACAAAGAATAACCTTGTTTCGGATGTGCTGGCGGAAGCTCCAAACCGGCGCAGTTTACTAAGAACACTCGGAATAGCTGGCGCTGCGGCAGGCGCGGCATTGGTTGGCGGAGAAAAGCTGCAAGCTCAATCCTCTGGTCCATCTGTTGTAGACGTGCTGCAGTTTGCTCTGAACTTGGAGTACCTGGAAGCCGAGTTCTATACAGTCGCTACGATGGGTCAAACCATTGAGCAAATTGGAATCGGAGTTGATGGTTCCGGAACGCCAGGCCCGACAACGGGTGGAAACCAAGTGAACTTTTCCAACAATCTGGTCTTCACGGGCCAGGTTGCCATGGAAATCGGGGCGGATGAGCGCGCCCACGTCACCCTACTCCGCAGGGCCCTCAACGCTGCGGGCGTCACTCCCGTTGCCAAGCCCGCCATCAATTTGGCCGCGCTTGGGATTGGATTCGGCAATGTGGTCCAATTCCTTACGCTCGCACGCGTCTTCGAAGATATCGGCGTGACCGCCTACGCCGGTGCCGCTGGTCTTCCGGTCGTGGCAAATAGTCCGTACATCGGGACCGCGGCAAGAATCCTGGCCGCCGAGGCAGAACACGTCGGCAATATTCGTCTTCAGGTGGCTCGTCTGAATATTTCGACTACTGCTTTGGACGGAGTTGATATCATTCCGCCTCCCTCTGGGCAGAAGTTTATTTCGGTAGACGCCACCACTGGTCTCTGTTCGATCCGCACGCCAGGACAGGTTCTTTATCTGGCATACGGCAATCAGGCGAATGTCACTTCGGGAGGTTTCTTCCCAGCGGGAGTAAACGGAACGATTAATATGTCCAGCGCCGGCGCGTAATCCTTACCGGCTTCGCCGGAGCGCAAGAAACAGCCAGGGAATGAGCTCAGCAAAGGCTGATTTCCTGGCTGTTTTATTTGTTATTTAGAAGGACCAGAGCGGGTTATGGTAGTACTTTTATAAAACCCGTGTAGTAGTTTGGGTTGCGCTGCATCTATCACTCGGGAATGAGCGAGTCTTTTGTTGACGCAGCGTTGATTGAACGACTGCGAAATCGTGACCCGGAAGGGTTAGCGGCGGCCTATGATCGCTACTCGCCTATTGTGTATTCGCTTTTCCTAAGAATCACGCGCGATCAAAGCGTTGCGGAAGATCTGGTCCAGGAATTGTTCATTCGGGTGTGGAGTCGTGCGCGGAGTTTCGATTCCAGTAAAGGAGCGCTCGGAGTCTGGATCTTATCCATTGCCCGGAACATGGCGATTGATCATGTCCGGTCAGCGCAAGCCCGGTTCGCTACTCGCCTGCGGCCTATAGAACACGCCGACAAGGCGCATGGAGAAAGAAAGAGCCAAGATCCGGAATCGCTCATTGATCACGCAAGAACAGTTCAAAACGCGTTCGCCGGTTTGAATCTGAATCAGAAGCGGGTACTGGAACTCGCGTATTTTGAGGGATTCTCCCAATCTGAGATTGCTCAGCATTTACAAGAACCGCTTGGAACGGTGAAGAGTTGGATGCGGTCTGCTCTGCTAAACCTTCGTTCCGCCATCAAAGGAGGTGATGCGAAATGACGCACCTCGAGATGGACGAACTGTACGAACTGTTCGTGCTGGGCGCGGTAGAGCGCGACCAGTCAACTGAAATAGAACAGCACCTTCAGGACAATTGTCCCTACTGCCAAACGAAAGTACAGGAAGCAGTGGAGTTGATGGCTGCTTTTGCAAGCGTCGCCGAGCCGGTTGAGCCGCCAAAATATTTGCGGAATCGAGTGCTGACAAGCATCGCTCCCGCTGCGCCGAAGCAAAATAAAAATTGGCTTACTGGCTTGCTCGCATTAGGCGCGGCCTGTGCGGCGCTGATTGTATTTTGTATTCTGCTGGGTAATCAAGTAGGCAACCTACGATCGCAGCTAGGAGCTACGGTACGGGAACGGGATGAACTGCAGGCGGCGCTGAAAGTATTGAGCAGGTCTGAAACCCGAACAGTCCAGTTTGGCAGAGCGAATCAGCCGCAAGGACGAGTGTTCGTGAATCGCACGGGCGGCTTGGTATTCGCTGCGTCAAGACTGCCGCAACTAGCAAACAACAGGACTTTCGAATTATGGCTAGTACCTCCGACGGGCACTCCCAGAGCGGCAGGACTTTTCCAGGCAGATGCGAATAGCGATGCCGTGCGCGTTTCGTCAGTGCAAGTTGATCCTGCCAACACAGCAGCCGTGGCAGTCAGCGTGGAGCCGACAGGAGGTTCGCCTGCGCCGACAACGACGCCTATTATCGTCGTGCCGCTTAGCTGATGACGAGTGTTCTCTAAAGATGACGTCCTTCAGGCTTCGGTTCAGCGCCGACAGGAATCGGGTTGTCTTGTGAGGGCGCTGCTCCCCCTTCGGGCAATTTCACCAGCATCTGGTCTTTGCGATAAATCAGGGTTGACGTATTGTAGCTGGCAAGCTCAAAGCCGTGACCATGCGTGATCGCATCGGTTGGGCAAGCCTCTACGCAGAAACCGCAGAAGATACAGCGATTGTAGTCGATGTTGTAAACCGACGCATAACGCTCGCTGCCGCTGACGCGATGCTCCGCAGTGTTCTCCGCCGCTTCGATATAAATGCAGTTGGCTGGGCAGGCTGCGGCGCAAAGAAAACAGGCGACGCACTTTTCCAGGCCATTCTCGTCACGCTGCAATACGTGAGCGCCGCGAAAGCGCTCTTCTACTCGCGCTGGCCCGTCAGGATATTCTTCCGTGACCGCAGGCTGAAGCATCTCCTTGAATGTGATGCCCATACCTTTAGCAATTGCTGCTGCTGAGCTAAGGACCTCACCAATATTAGCCATTCTTCTCTTAGGTTAACGCAGGCTCGCAAAATGAAAGATAAAATGATGGTCGTGCGCCTGACGTTGCTGTTTTTGTTGGCTGCGGTTCTCGTGTTTGGAGAGACATTTAAGCTGTTTTTGAAAGACGGCGATTTCCACTCGGTACGCGAGTACCAGGTGCAGGGCGATCGAGTACGCTACTTCAGCACCGAACGCGGAGACTGGGAAGAGATTCCAAAAGATCTTGTTGATTTGGAAAAGACCGAGAAACAGCGCAAAGCAAGAAGCGAGGAAATAGTCCGTCAAGCTCGCCAACAGGACGAAGAGGAACAAGCAGAGCGGGCGCTCCGGCGGGAAATCGAAGCAATCCCCATGGAGAGCGGCGGGTATTTCAAAGAAAATGACCAGGTTAAGGCTTTAAAGCTGGCTGATTATCAGATCATCACGGACAAGAAGCGAAAAGCTCTGACGATGATTTCGCCCTTACCTTTGATTCCGGGCAAGGCCACAGTGGTGATCAAAGGCGAACGCTCGCCCTTCGTGATGAAAGAAGGCAGGCCGGAGTTTTATTTGCGGCTGGCCAAAGAGGAGAAGTTCGGAATTATCAGGCTCACTCCAAAGAAGAACCTGCGCATTGTCGAAAACGTTTCCATTGTGCCTAAGGTCAATCAGACTTTTGAAGAGCGAAAGCAAATGGCTACCTTCGAGCAGCAACTCATGGGCAATTTGTATAAAGTATGGCCCGAAAAACCGCTGGGTCCGGGCGAGTACGCATTGATGGAGTTTTCAGAAGCGGACGATTCGGAAGGCATTCAGCTGCTGATCTGGGATTTCGCCATCGCCGATCACTCGTAACGCAGGGCTTCGGCGGGAGCGATACGGGAAGCGGTGCGGCTGGGGTGAAGGGTTGCAATCAGGCTGGTAAAGAGCGCCAGAGCCGCCACCCAAATGGCGTCGGTCCAATGACTCTGAAAAGGCACATAGCTGAGAGCGTAAATCTGTTCATCAAGCCGAAGCCAGCGATAGTGGTTGAATAGCCAACTGACGAAATAACCAGCTACCAGGCCGATGGAACAGCCAAATCCACCGATAATCAAGCCTTGAAGCACGAAGATGCGTTGCACCTGGGCTCGGCGCGCGCCCATGGACATAAGAATGGCGACATCCCGATGTTTTTCCATTACCAGCATGACGAGCACAACCAAGATGTTCAGAGCAGCGATCAGTTCAATCAGGCTCACGGTGATAATGCTGACGATCTTTTCGAGCCGCAATGCGTTCAGTAGCGAGCGGTTCTGATCCATCCAGGTGGAAGCAACCAGCTTGGACCCCGTGATTGCTTCAGCCTGTTTGGCTACCGTAGAGGCTTCGAAGATGTTGTCCAGGCGCAATTCGATAGTATTGACAACATCGTTTAAGTCGAGCACTCTTTGCGCGGCGGGGAGTGAGGTGAAGGCCCAAGTGGAGTCGAGGTCATATAAACCGGACTCAAAGAGAGCGGCGACGCGGAAGTGAAAGAGACTGGGCACAACGCCTATGGGGGTGAGTTGGCCTTGATAGCTGATCACCGTAACGGGGCTGTGAAGGGTAAGGCCGACTTGTTCGGCCAAGTGAGCGCCAAGAACGATATCGCCTCGTTTGAAAGCGTTGAGCGAGCCGGATTTTAAATGGCGGAGTAATTCAGGAACGGGCGCGCCGTTGCCGAGAGGAACGCCTTTCAGAACCGCTCCAGAACCGACAAGAGGGCCTTTTATGGCTACTTGGCCGTAGAGGCCGGGAGTTGCGCTGAGGACATGGGGAAGGCGGCGCAGTTTCGGCACCAGGGCTTCCCAGTTCTCGATTCCGTAAGTGGGGTTGCGCTCGAGGATGTTGACGTGGGCCGTGGCGCTTAACAAACTCGATTGCAAAGTGGACTGAAAACCGTTGTTAATCGCCAGTGCAATGATAAGCGCGGCCACTCCAGCGGCTACTCCGAGCACCGAAATGACGGTTATGACGGAAATAACGGTTTGCTTGCGTTTTGCGCGTAAATACCGGATTGCAACCATCCATTCGAAGCGCGACATCAACTTATTCAAGGGCGTGTAAGCGGTTGACCAGACCTATATCACCTTCGGGGCGGAGCAATGGGAAGAGGATGACGTCTCGGATCGACTTTGAGTCGGTCAGGAGCATGGTGAGGCGGTCAATTCCGATTCCTTCGCCGCCGGCAGGGGGCATTCCGTAGCTGAGGGCGCGGATATAATCTTCGTCCATCATGTGCGCTTCCTGGTCTCCTGCGGCTTTGCGGGCGAGCTGCGCTTCGAAGCGGCGGCGTTGTTCCTGCGGGTCGTTCAACTCGGTAAAGGCGTTTGCCAGTTCCATGCCGCCTGCATAGATTTCGAAGCGTTCCACAAAATCAGGCTCGTCCGGCTTGTTCTTCGAAAGCGGCGAGACTTCCAGCGGGAAATCGTAGATGATGGTGGGCTGAATCAGATGCCCCTCGGCGTGCTCCTCGAATAGTTCCATGAGGGCGTTGCCCGGAGTATCCTGATGCGAGTGCTGCTTGAGCCAGTCGGGGTCTTGGAGGTTGTCGAGGGAGGGCTTCTCCTCATGCGGCCAGAACTCGACGATGGCTTCACGCATGGAGTACTGGCGGAAACTGCTGAAGTCTATTGTCTGCCCCTGGTAGGCGACGGTTTGGGAGCCGGTTCCATCCATGGCGACTTGTTTTAGCAGTTCCTTAGAGAGTTCCATCATGCCTCGGAAATCGGTGTAGGCTTGATAGAACTCCAACATAGTGAACTCAGGATTGTGCCGGACGGAGATGCCCTCATTGCGGAAGTTCCGGTTGATCTCATAAACACGCTCGATGCCGCCGACGACCAAACGCTTCAGGTAAAGTTCGGGCGCGATACGAAGGTAAAGATCAATGTCGAGCGCGTTGTGATGCGTGACAAAGGGGCGGGCAGCGGCTCCGCCATAAAGCGGCTGCATCATGGGCGTTTCCACTTCAAGAAATCCGTGCGTGTCCAGTTGACGGCGCAACGACGCAATGATTTTGGAGCGCGTGACGAAAACTCTTCGTACTTCGGGATTGGCGATCAGATCGACATAACGCTGGCGGTAGCGGGTTTCGATGTCCTCCAGGCCATGCCATTTTTCGGGAAGGGCCAGCATGATCTTAGATAGAAAATCGATGTCCTCGACGTGAATGGAAAGCTCGCCGGTTTTCGTGCGGAACAGATAGCCGCTGACGCCAATGATGTCGCCGATGTCCAGCAGTTCATAAAGGGCATAAGCCTTCTCGCTCACGGCGTCTTTTCGGACGTAAATCTGCAGTTTCTCGCCGTTTTGCAGCAGGTGAAGGAAACCGGCTTTGCCCATGCGACGAATCGTGAGGATGCGGCCGGCGACGCGGACATTTACCTGCTGTCCGGTCAACTCTTCCGCTGATTTACTGCTGAATTCCGACAAGATCTGGGGAAGAGTGTGGGTGTAGTCGAAAGCGTGGCCATACGGTTCGAAGCCAAGCTGCCGGATTTGCCCTAAACGTTCGTGACGCTGACGCAGTAAGTCATCTTCTAGTGACAAAGAAACTCCCTTGAAAATTCAATTGTAGAAGGAAGGAGGAGCGGTCCTATTTGTGGACGATCAGTTCGCGAAGATGATCGCGAGTCAGAAAGAACTTGATGGAGCTGGCGCGCTCAAAGAGTTTCTCCAGATTGCGATTGTTAAAGTACTGGCTGCGTTGGTAAGTACTGCCAGGACGGGGAATCTGAGTCAGCGATTTTTGGTCCTGGATGCGGTACATGTAAACCGGAAACCGCGCGGCTTTTTCCTGTGAATTGAAGAAGACGAGCATTTGACCTCCAGGGCGCATAACGCGGAGGAGCTGCGCCACGGTCTGTTCGATCAAAGGCGACGCCAGGAATTGCAACGCGTCCCAGACAAGTATGCCGTCAAAGGAATTTTCGGGAAAGGTAAGAGATTTATCCAGAAAGCGCTGCGCGTTGCTGGCGGCCTGCTGGCCTTCTAAAAGATCTTTACCGAAGCACTCGCCCATGGTCCCGACGATGTCATCCGAGGAGATGCGATGGCCGTAGCCGGTGACAAAGGTGATATTGGCCTGGCTCGCGCCGGACATATCGAGAATCGAAAGATCCTGATAAGCTTGCAGCACGGAACAAAACTGGTTTAGCCCACTGCTATTCCGGGTGAGAGTGGGAGGCACGTCCTTGGCCGTCAATTTAGGAAAAATTCCTTTGCCGGCACCAAATATCATATGGGGTTCGAGGGGGAAATACTTCGCAGATGAGCAAGGGCGATAGGAAAGGCTTCCCGCCAGGAGCGAAGAATAACCTTTCCCGGCTGATTTACTTTATGGCTGCGGCGGCAGCGGTATTCGGAACAGGGGCAGCGGGTTGAGGAGCAGCAGGTTGCGCGGCTGCTGGCTGTTGCTGCGCCGGTGGCGGAGCAGCAGGTTTATTTACGACTGCTTTCGAGATATCGATGCTGCCTTTGAAATAAGCGCCGTCTTCGATCACGATACGGCTGGTTTTAATATCTCCGACGAGCTTGGCTTCCTTCTTGATGTCGATTTTGTCGGTGGCATCGACATTTCCTTGAATGGAGCCGTGAATAACAATTTCACGAGCCTTCAGCCCTGCTTGCACGCGGGCATTGGGTCCGATGGTCAACCGGTGCTCCTGGCACTCGACAGTACCTTCCACTTCCCCGTCAATGATTAAGTCTTCACGGGCAAAAATCTGGCCTTTAATGGTAACGTTTTTGCCTAATGCAGCAGGACCGCCGCTGCGCGTCGAAATTGGTTCTGGATCAAAAACTCTGGAAGGCGATGACATGGTGTTTGTTTCTCTCCTAGGTGTTTCCGTGGACGGTGCGGCGGAAGCTGGCGGTGCGCCAGCCGGCCTTTCCGGTCGCTGCGGCAGTTCGTCTTGTGTTCGTTTACTCCACATGTGGAAGGCGTCTCCTCGACTTGGCTCATTCAATGGTACTACCCGAAACACCTCCCAAACGGAGGGATGCGATTCCATGAGCCTGCGAAAGTACTCTCAAAGATTATGACATTTCCCATAACTGGTTGGACGTTTGACACAAACTCATGAAGATTTGGCATAATGTATGCGGTGTCGAGGACTCGGGATCTCGAAGCACGGCTTGAACGAGTGGAGCAGCAGCTCCGGCTGTTTCAGCGTGTCAGCCGATTGATGACGCGCGATATGGCGCTGGAGGATGTGCTGAACGAGATTGTGCGTTTGGTACGCGATTTTCTCCAGTGCGATTCGTGTCTGATCTACCTGGTCGAGGATGGCGTACTAGTCCTGAATGCGTCAAGCGACGAGAGCCGTAATAATATCGGGCATGTGCGGCTCCGGTTGACCGAAGGGTTAACGGGGTGGGTAGCGCGGGAGCGGCGATTG
>JBJMGL010000451.1:0-7799 GCA_045807985.1 Bryobacteraceae bacterium | reverse complement strand
TGGCGGATGTAGGCCGGCATCTGGACTGCAATGGCCCTTGGCCCTATCAGTTGTCCCGTCTTTAGCAGGAACCGGAAATCACCGCCGCTCTCCAGACACTACAGCAGGAGAAACACGCGGCCTGAGTGTCCGGCCTCTGATGTGGAACGATTTAGGAACAGGCCAAAGTACGCGCGTGGTTCCGGCGCTCGACAAATTTATGTGAGCGAGTAGTTGCCGCTGCTGGCGGACAGTAAGCTCGGCGAGCAAGCTATGGCGAAGGGAATGGAGACTCTATAATCGGCATTGCCCCAGAAACTGCTGTTGGATAACTGTACGCCTGCTCCGGTGGGCCGATTCCTTGTTGACTGTCAAGTGGTTACGGCAGCACGTCTGGGTTAGCAAAAGTTGAAAAATGGACTTCTCTTGAGCCAGGCGGAACAACACTATTTTGCTGTGCTGGTCACATGCGATCAAAGCATGCAGCACCATGAAAACCTTACTGGCCGGACTATTGCCTTGGTGGTCCTCGAAACCAACGATCTCAGCATCTTAAGATTTTACCGGGAAGAAATCGCCCGGTTGGTGCGAGACGCCAAGCCAGGAGGCTACTATACGCTGCCGATTGACTATCGAAGAAAGTAAACTAAAGACGGAGGATCTACAATGCTCAGCACTTACGATTGGTCGGGATGTCCGCTGATTCAGGTCGATCCAGAGAAAATGGGAGGCCAGCCCAATGTGGCCGGTATCCGCATTACGCCGGAAGCTTTGGTTGAGAACTTCAACAGTGGCTACGACCCTGATGAGTTGACGGATATGTTCCCCGGTGTCCCGCTCCCTTTCATCCGCGCTGTTCTGGAGTATGCCGGTAAGCAAGGATATCTGCGTCGCCCCGTTCGATAAAGGGCTACTGCCCTAAATGTAGATCACCGGCTCACACTTGCAGCACTGAAATATCAACCGTCGATCGTTTTCCCTCGATAACGACGATGCCGCTTTCCGTGACGTGCCATTTCTTCCGGTCCTCTTCGAGATTGCAACCCACATGCGTGCCCTCGGGAATTTTTACGTTCTTGTCCAGGATGGCGCGGCAGACTCTGGCGTGACGCCCAATGTCGCAGTTGTCGAAAAGAACGGAGTCCTCGATGACGGCGCCTGTGTGAACCTTGACTCCACGGCCCAGAACGGAGCGTTTCACGATAGCGCCCGAGATGATGGAGCTTCCCGCGATGATGGAGTCGGTCGCCATCCCACGACGCCCTTCCTCGTCAAATACGAATTTGGCGGGCGCATCGAAGTAGCCAGCGGTACGCAGCGGCCATTGTCGGTTATACAGGTTCAATTCCGGCGAGACAGAGCGCAGATCCATGCTGGCTTCGTAGTATGCTTCCAGCGTTCCTACATCGCGCCAGTATTGCGGTGCGCCGATGGGATCGCCTGGAATCACGTTGGTTTGGAAGTCGTAGGCGTACATGTCGGCCCGGCCAATCAGGCCCGGCAGTATGTCTTTTCCGAAATCATGCGAACTCTCCTCAGTCTCAGCGTCTTTGTGCAACTCGTCTAGCAACAAATCTGTCGAGAAAATATAGTTGCCCATGGAAGCGTAGACGCGCGTGGGATCGTCCGGCATGGTCGGGGCGTCTGCCTTCTTCTCGTGAAAGCCGACAATGCGCCCTTCCGGAGTCGTTTCGATGACTCCAAATTCTGTCGAAAGTTGTTTAGCTACCGGGATCGCCGCCACCGTTACGCCGGCTCGTTTATCGACATGGTACTCGATCATCTGCCGGATGTTCATGCGGTAGATGTGATCGGCTCCGAAAATCACCACGACGTGAGGATCGGCCTGTTCAATGAGGTTTATATTCTGCGTGATGGCATCAGCTGTTCCCCGGTACCAGTCTTCCTGCGCGGATCGCATTTGCGCGGGCACGGGAGTAATGAAATTAGTCCTCAACAAACCGCTGACCTCCCAGCCTTCGCGCAAGTGCTGCAATAGTGACTGGCTTTTGAATTGAATGAGGACGTAAATGGAATAAACGCCCGAGTTCAGCAGATTGCTGAGGACAAAATCAACAATACGGTAACGGCCTCCGAAAGGGACGGCGGGTTTGGCTCGTTCCTTGGTTAACGGATAAAGTCGAGTGCCTTTACCTCCTGCTAGGACAAAGGCAAGAACACGAAGCTGCATGGAGAAAACCTCCGCTTATGAACTTAGGTAAACAAACTGAATTACAAATTTCGATAGCTAGACGTAAGGCAAGGGCATCGTGCTTCGAAATATGTAGAGCATTTTAATACCTAAGGTCCACAGATCCGCTGCCATGCCAGTCGAGGGCCAGTTGGACGAAAGAGCGAACGGCTACACCGCTTGGTCCTTTCGACATCCAGGCTTTCCCGTCATCGAGCCAGGCTGTGGAGGCGATGTCGAGGTGAATCCAGGGCGTTGGATCGGCAAACTCGCGCAGGAACCAAGCGGCTGTAATCGAGCCTCCATGACGGCCGCCGATGTTAGGAAGATCCGCGAACGCCGATTTTAAATACTCCTTGTAATCTTCGTCCATGGGCAACTGCCACGCCTTTTCGCCCGCCGTGCGCGCCACTGTCAAAAAATGGTTTAAGAAGTCCTGATTATTGGTGAACGCTCCCATGTTGTAATGTCCTAAGGCGATGCCAATGGCCCCTGTTAGAGTTGCCGCGTCGAGGAGGTGCGTTGCGCCGTTGCGCTTGGCGTAGGTGATGGCGTCGGCTAGGATCAAGCGTCCTTCCGCATCGGTGTTCAATACTTCAATGGTTTTGCCAAGGAGGGAAGTGACGATATCGCCGGGGCGCTGGGCGTTGCCGTTCACCATGTTTTCGACGGTGGGGATGTAGGCGGTGATCTGTACGGTGGGCTTTAATTGAGCAATGGCGCGCATGGCGCCGATAGCCGCTGCCGCGCCCGCCATGTCGTACTTCATTTTTTCCATGCCGTCGGCTGGTTTAATGGAGACACCGCCCGTGTCGAAGGTGACGCCCTTGCCGACCAGCGCGAGGTGATCGCCGCCAAATTGCCGCGCTGGCTGGTACTTCATGATGACGAGAAACGGAGGATTGGCGCTACCTTGCGCTACCCCCAGCAGCGCGCCCATGCCGAGTTTTTCCATCGCCTCCCGGTCCAACGCTTCAAATTCCAGCCCGAATTCGGAGCAGACTTGTTTGGCGCGTTCCGCGAGAACCTCCGGCGTGAGCTTGTTAGCGGGCTCATTGACCAGGTCGCGCGCGAAATTTTGCCCTTCCGCGATGATTTGACCCCGGCGAATGGCGCTTTCGAGCGATTCGCTGCTGCCCCCCGCAACGGCAATGGTGAAGGTTTCCACCTGTTTTTCATTCTTCTTGGGGTCCGACTTGTACTTGTCGGCTTCCCACTCGCCCAGAATGGCTCCTTCCGCTACCGCCTCCGCCAATTCCGCGTGGGCGTTCTCGTCCAGTGCCAGGGCAATCGTGCGAACGCCCCTTGGTCTCAGGCTTCGAACCAGTGCTCCGGCGAGTCTTCGCGCCTCAACGGCTGTAAATTTCTCGCGCTTGCCGCCGCCGACTACCACCAGCCGCTTGGCGCTGACGCCTTCGGGCCGGTACAGCGTAGCCATTTCGTGGAGCTTGCCCGTAAACTCACCGGACCCGCGCAGCTCTGTCAGCCATCCTGATTGCGCCGCGATCGCGGGATCGGAATTCGGGTCTGGCGCAACCGCCGGCCCTTCCGCTGTTTTTTCCTCCCGTTCAAAGCAGATGACCCCTAGGGCATCGGCCGTGATTTTCTCAAGAGGCGAGCTTTCGAATTGAATTTGCATGTATCTGGAACGATTCTATTGTTTAGCGCGTCTGCCGATAGCAGCTTTCGCTTCGGCCTGCATTTCTTTAGTTTTTATGGCTTCCCGCTTATCGTGGAACTTTTTCCCTTTTGCCGTGGCGATTTCCACTTTGATGCGGCCCGCCTTTAAGTACAGCTTGGTGGGAACGATTGTTAAACCTTTTTCGCGCGTTTCCGAGCGCAATTTCTCGATTTCAGAGCGGTGCAGGAGCAGCTTTCTCTTCCGCACCGGCGCGTGATTCATAATGTTGCCGTGCGAATACTCGCTGATATGAGCGTTCAACAGCCACGCTTCGTTTTCCTGTACTTCGGCATAGCTTTCTTTGAGCTGGATTTTGCCGTTCTTGGCGGATTTTACTTCCGTGCCCGTGAGCACCAGGCCAGCCTCATACCGGTCGAGTAAATGATAATTATGGCTTGCCGAGCGGTTATCGCTCAAAATTTTGATTGCGCCTGCCTCCGCCACGGTATTAGTAGTTTCTTTCCTTCAAAGTCGGGCCAAACAGTTTGGTTGGGAGTTCCTGCACGGAGAAGCAATGCTCTGCGTCTCTTGTTTAAACAAACAGAGAGGGTTTGACTGCTGATTCGACACTTTTCTTTTGGGCTAACGGTGTCCGCCGTGTATCCTATCGCTTTCCCAAGCGAACCGGACACAATTACCCATCTGCGGGTGGACCGTTTCGCTCTCGTAGTCTAACATGGGCAAGTACCCTTTAACGTGAATCTTTGGTATCGAATCCGGTATTCAGCCGCTGTCATGTGTGCTCTCGCGCTGATGGTGCCGCCGTTAAGCGCGCGCAATCGGAAAGGCGATAAGCTTTTGAAAGCAGGCCAGGAAGCGGAGTCCTTAAAAGACTATGACGCGGCGCTGTCTTATTACAATCAAGCAGTTAGCACCGATTCAAACGAGCCCGCTTACCTGCTGGCCGACCAGCGCATACGAGGCAGAGCCGCTGAAGCGCATGTGATTGTAGGACAGCGGCTGCAAAGCGAGGGCAAGCTGGAAGAGGCGCTGGCCCAATTTGAGAAGGCGTTTATGGCCGATCCGTCCTCGCAGGTTTCGTTGCAGTATATCCGTGACACGACCGCCATGATTAAGGAGCGCGCTGCTGGACCTGCCGGAGCCCCCGTTTTAACGCCTGCGGAACGCACCCGCCAGGAAATGGAGAAGCGGATTAACTCGCTGGAGGGCCCTCCGGTTCTGCGGCCCATCAATAGCCAAATCAGCAATTTGAGGATTAACAATCAGCCGGCGCGGGTGCTTTACGAGAGCGTGGGCAAACTGGCTGGCATTAATGTGCTTTTTGACCCTGCCGGCATTGAGACAGCCGCCGGAAAGAACTATAACATTGACCTCAACAACGTCACGCTGCAAGAAGCGTTGAATTACGTCGCTCTCCAGACCCACACGTTCTGGAAACCAATCAGCCAGAACGCCATTTTTGTCACCCAAGAGAGTGACCCGAAACGCCAGGAGTATCAGGACGAGGTTGTTAAGATCTTTTATATTCAGAATGCCAGTACGCCTAACGAGTTTACTGAAATTTTCAACGCGGTGCGCACGGCCGCCCGGTTGACGGTAGGCGTCCAGGCTGTTCCCACTCAGAACGCCATTATTACCCGCGGTTCAGTGGACACCATGATGCTGGTGGAAAAACTGGTGCATGATCTTGACCGTCCGAAGGCTGAAGTTGTGGTGGACGTAATTGTGATGTCGGTCAATAGGACCGTAACAACAAATCTGGGCGCTACGCTGCTGACGCCGACCGGAGAAGCGGGACTCAGAGTTCCATTTGTATTTACGCCACGCAATCCGACGACAACCCCGTCAACTGGAACGGGTAGCTCCAGTTCCTCCAGCCTGATTACTATAGCACGAGCGGGCCATCTTTCCAGCGCCGACTATTCCACTACGTTTCCAAATGCGGTCGTCCAAGCGATGCTGAATGATGCAAGCACTCGTATTCTGCAAAGGCCGCAAGTCCGGGCTACTGACGGCGGGAAGGCTGCCGTCTTAATCGGCAGCTCTATTCCTATTGTGTCCGGCTCCCTAAACTCGGCCGTTGCTACACCGGGCTCCATTCCGTATGCGACTACTCAGTTTCAACAGGTGCCCGTGGGCACTCAGATTGAATTTGCCCCGCATGTCAACGGGACGGAGGACATCAGCATGCATATCAAAGTGGAGCTTTCAAACGTTCTCCAACGCATAACCATTGCGGGCGTTGAGCAGCCGGTCATTGGCAAGCAGACCGATGAAGCGGACCTTCGTATGAGGGACGGCGAGGTCACTATTATAGGTGGGCTTTCTGACAAAGAACTTAACTCTACCATTGCTGGGCTGCCCGGACTCGCCAACCTTCCGCTGCTTGGTTACGCATTCGGCACCAGGACCAAAACGAAAACGGATAACGAGATTTTGATTGCCATGGTTCCGCATATTATCCGCGCGCTGGATTTCAGCGCGGTGGGAGGTCTGGGCGTTTATGCGGGAAGCGAACGCGTTATTCGTGTCGAGCGCAGGCGGGAGCCGTCCAATACAGCGCCGGCACCGGCTCCGGCTTCGGCTGCTCCTGGGGTTACGGCTCCTCCGGCCTCGCCATTGTCGCCAGCTTCGCCCACGCCTGGCCCGGCCACTGCGCCTGGCATTGTTCCGACACCGAATCCGCGACCGCCGGTAACAACTCCGCCAGCACCGAATAACTCGCCAGTCACGAACCCGCAAACGTCAAATCCTCCCGGTGCGTCCACAACGCCAGCGACGACGAGTCGTCCACCTGGCCCGTGAGGTTCTTGGAATGAAGTTTCTAGTAATACATGTCAAGCAGTAATCAACTAAGTGGTCTAAAAAGGCGGTACCGGACTCAGTCTGGCTTTACACTGGTGGAGTTGATCGTTGCCTTCAGCATTCTGCTGATTCTTACTACCATGGCCGTTCCGATGGCACGAGTTCGGGTACGCCGCGAGCGGGAGAAGGAATTGCGTCAGGATCTGCGTGAGATGCGCACTGCCATTGATAAATACAAGGACCTTTGTGATAACAACAAAATTCAACCTGGCAATCCGGAGGCTTATTGTTATCCGGTGACCTTGGAGGCTCTGGTCAACGGCGTGCCACTCACTAACAATGTTGCCGGCCTGAACCAGACCGGGAAAATGCGCTTTCTCCGCCGGATTCCGAAGGACCCTATGACGGGCGATACCGATTGGGGAAAACGTAGCATGCAGGACGAACCGACCTCGAATTCATGGGGCGGGCAGAATGTCTTTGATGTTTACTCAAGGACGATGGATAAAACGAGCGACGGTACGCCGTATTCGGATTGGTAATGTTTTCAGTTCTTCACCAGAGGATTGCTGCCTCGAAGCGTTTGAATTCCAGGGCAGCCCATGCTTTCTCGCGTGGATTTACGCTAATTGAGTTGATGGTGGTGATGGCAATTGTCTCCGTATTGCTCGCCATCGCCGTGCCGGTTTATCAGAAGTCGATCATTCGCGCGAAAGAAAGCGTTCTGCGCAATAACCTTTTCACCCTGCGTACGATGATTGACGAGTATACGATTGATAAGCAAAAAGCTCCTGAGTCGTTGCAGGCATTGGTGAGCGAGGGTTACTTGCGCCAGATTCCGCAAGATCCGATTACTAATTCCGATCAAACGTGGCGTGTGATTATGGAAGAAACGGCGGTAGGCGGAAGCACGGCGTCGCCCGGTGTCTTCGATGTCAAAAGCGGAGCCGATAAAACCGCGCTGGACGGCACTCTCTACTCGGACTGGTAAAGCGCTGCTATTGCGAGTTGATAAACTAGCTTTGTAACTGATCCCCGATCGTCTAACGGTAGGACAGCGGCCTTTGGAGCCGTTAATCGTGGTTCGAATCCATGTCGGGGAGCCAAGTCCTCAAAATCGATAGCTTACGAACGGCCAATTAGCTTTGCGCATCCATCGCTGTATCAGTGAGGACAGCGAAT
>JBJMGL010000450.1:0-3404 GCA_045807985.1 Bryobacteraceae bacterium | reverse complement strand
GCTGAACGCGAGCCCGAATCCGGGCGGCTGCTCTAAGATGGTTTTCGTCCGGTCCCAATAATTCGCGCCGGAGAAGGAATCTTAAGCAGGCGCATAATTATTGCTGCACTGCGCAAATATCATTCCAAATACTTGCGCAGATTTACCATAAGTAGTATTATAATAATATAAGCATGCATTTTGTGCGAGAGATATTTAAGGCATTAGCATGGAAATCCGTCTCAGAGGCGAAATGACTATTGCCGACATTCGGCAAGCTCTGTTTGAGCAGCTCCACGAGCTTGAGACCAAATACGCCATTCAATACTCTCGTGGCGCTACGCTCTACGTCAACCCCACGAACGGTTTCGGTGATGACGTGATACCCCGCATGCCGGGCGGCCATGAGCTCAGAACCTTATATAGCACAGGGCCATACCGGAGCGCAGCGGATGAGGGCAAATTATGATCAAACAACCCCACTATATCGGCCTGGAGGAGGCAAGGCAGCTGTTGGCCCAAATGGGCGTGCGGCTGACCTTGCGCCAAATGCAACGCGCTGCGGAGCAGGATGCGCGTGGACGGCGGAAGCTGCCCTTCTTTGTCGATCCGATTGAACGCAGGCTCAAAATCGAAAAAGACGACCTGGTAAGTATCTACTTCAAGAAGCAGGTTGAAGCGCAGAGAAATCTACGAACAGAATAGGCCTCAAGCCGTTGGAAACCTTGCATCCCAGAGTATTTCTATTGCATTATTTGAGCCATGACAGACATCAGAAAAAGAAAAGGCGCTAAGGGTATTACCTATCAGGTCCGGTATTCAAGCAAGGCAACGAAATCCGGTTACGCCTACAAGACGTTTGAGACGGCGAAGCAGGCCCGCGAATTTAGAGAGAGCGGCGAAACGAAGAAGACGGGATCGAAGCCAGTTACAGTCGCGGACGGGGTCGAGAAATGGCTTGAGGTCTGCGAGAAGGAGGGGCGCGACGGACGCGACCCTGTCACGGATTTCACGCTGAAGGGCTATAAATACCGCGCCCGCATCATCAAATCCTATGACTGGGAAAAGAACCTGCAGGAGCTGACCGCTCCCGATATTGTCGAGTTCCGTTCCTGGCTGTTGGGAAGCTACCCCCGTTCGATGGCGCACTTCGTGCTGTCGAGCTTTCATTCCATGATTTTGGAGATGGTGTTCCGCGGCGTGCTTCCGCATGACGTGGCAGCGCGGGTCTCGATCCGTGAGCAGTCGCGCTATGAAGAACCGGTAACCATCCCTTCCGAAAAAGAAGTGATGGAGTTGCTGGGGGCGGCCGACAGACTTGCGAATTCCAAGAACCGGCAAATTCAGCGGACGTGGGAGCGGTATCGCCCCACCCTTTACCTGGCCGCCGATTCAGGGATGCGGCCGCAAGAATACCTGGCTGTGGCCGACGCCGCCGTCCGGGACAACGGGGTGCATGTGACCCGTGCTGTGGAACGGAGCGGGAGTAAGCTGTCCGTTCCCAAAACCGCTGCCGGACGCCGTTTCGTCGACCTCAGCCCCGAGGTATACGACATGGTCCGGCACTACGCGGACCACCATGCGACAGAAAACGACCACGATCTAATCTTCCCTACCTCCACCGGGCGCTGGCAGACATCGGAAAACTGGCGCAACCGCGGCTTCTCTGCCGCTTGCTTCGAAGCTGGCTTGACCGTCAAAGATAAGGTCAAAGGCAACGAGATCGAGAAACCAAAATACGTGCCCTATCACCTGCGTCATTTCTATGCGTCAGTCCTTATCGCCAACCGTAAAGACCTCAAGACAATACAAACCCTCATGGGGCACGAAGACATCAAAACCACATTGAATGTGTACGGCCATCTGCTGAAACGTACCGATACAGAGCCAGCAGGAGGCATTCTTACAAGCCTTCGCGTGAATTGATGTGGCAAGTCTGTGGCGAGGAGGCATTAAGCCTTTGTACATTCGTTATTCTTTCCTCTCTGTCACGGAAGAGGTCGCGGGTTCAAGTCCCGTCGCTCGCGCCATTATCAAAACAAAGACATAGACGTAAATTACGGAAACAAATTTACGAAAAACGGCGATTTTGCCACAAAACATCGATCCTCCGTAACCCGCAGATTTCCTAGCTTCTCCTCTTCGCTCTGATTTGCTCTGTGGCAAGCTTGTGGCGAATCCGAACTCGGGTGCCTCGCTGTGCGGGGAGAGAGAATTTATGGGAAGAACCGTCAGGAGCTGGGCGAAAATTCCACTATCGTCGCCATTACGCTGGGGATCTGCCGAGCGGCGCTATCTTGCCCGGCGCCTGCATTAGAAAGAATCGTTACGCTGATCTTGGGAGACTGTCACTCCGTCGTGAAACGGCGCGGAGCGGTCCCGAAACCATGGCCAAGGGAAAAGGCCGCCCCTAAAGCCGCAAAGTGGGGTCTGTCGTCCCGCGCTAAACACGGGCGGATGATGCGTCGTTTCCGGTGACGCGAGTGCCCGTTTGCTGTAACAAAAGCGACGGTCTGCACAACCTAATGCCGGATCTCGGGATACCGAGCGGCCGTTCGCCGCTCACGAGGTTGCCGAGTTGGATTTATGAGCCCGGATTCGCCAGATGGATTGAGGGGGTACCCCCCAAGGGATTGAAAATCCTAAATAAAACGTGGATTCTTACTTTCACCCGCTGTCCGGCTCACTTTCTTCGGTTCAGACCTGGCAAGCCTTTGAAATAAATCGAAATTTCGCCTCAAGAACTAGGAAACGACAAAGCCATCTGGCGAATCCGGGATGAGTAGACTCTAGGGGTTCTTTATAGAACGCAAACAGCGTAATACATATCTACGCTAATCGGAATAAAACCAGAGACTCTTTAGCGTTGGTTGTGTAGAACAGAGCATTATCAGAACAAAGGAGCCGCTCACTAATGGTCCGGCTGGAAGAAATTGTACCGGGAGGCAGGCTACGGGGCATCGCCGGCAGCGACTTCGTTGAGGTTCTGGCTGCGCGCTCCTTCGGCCCCGACGCGGTCGAGGTCACCTATAAAGCCAACGGTGCAATCGATCAAACCGTCCTCTACAGGTCGTCCGAGTCTGCACTCGAGCTCGCTTCGCCGACACGGCGCTTCGCCTTCGACGGCGATGGGCACTTGCTCCGGCTTGCCTCTGAGGCGCTGAGAATCCGTCTTGCGCACCTCTTCGATCCATTCGTGGCCGTTCGCTCATCTCAGATCGAGGCCTTGCCTCACCAGCTTACCGCGGTTTACGGCGAGATGCTGCCCCGTCAGCCGTTACGGTTCCTGCTGGCTGACGACCCTGGCGCCGGCAAGACCATCATGGCTGGGCTATTCATCAAGGAGCTGCTGATCAGAGGCGATCTGGAGCGGTGCCTGATTGTCGCTCCAGGGAGCTTGGTGGAGCAGTGGCAGGACGAGTTGT
>JBJMGL010000449.1:0-5685 GCA_045807985.1 Bryobacteraceae bacterium | reverse complement strand
TGATCACTACCGTGGCGTTCGGAATGGCGCTGCCGCTTTCATCCGTGATTAAGCCGGCAATTGCTGATGTGTTGACCTGAGCAGCCCCAAAGCCAGTAAAAGCAAAAACCAGAAATACTACACGAAAGTACAACCTGTGAAAGCAATACATAGCTTGTAACCCCTTACCTCTTGGAAGTAACGCTGAGCGGAAGACTCAACCGCTCAGCCGAGTGTTTTGAAGAGTATATCAGCAATTCACTGGCTGTCAACACGACCACGACGGAGCGGGTGTTCGATATAGTGTTCAGTTGATCGGAGGTCGTGAACTCGGTAATGCCCACCGTTATTCGATTGCTCGCGTTAGGAACCTGTTCATCCGCAGTGCTCTTGTTAGGCTTGAACCCTCAGGGAAGTGCTGAACACGCTCAAGCACCGCAACGCTCTCCCGTTCAGCCGCTGGAGGAAACAGGCTTTGAGTCAATCTTTGATGGAAAGACTTTAAATGGATGGGACGGCGATCCCGATTTCTGGCGCGTCGAAGATGGAGCAATCGTTGGCCAAACAAGCCAGGAGCATCAGCCGAAACAGAATACATTCTGCATATGGAAAGGCGGGCATCCGGCCGATTTTGAATTCAAAGCGGAATACCGCCTAACGGGAGTCAACAACGGCAACAGCGGTATCCAATATCGGAGTATTGAGCTGCCTGAAGTCGCGAAGTGGGTCATGAAGGGATACCAGGCCGACATTGACCTTAAACAGCAATACACCGGCCAGATCTATGAGGAGCGCAATCGTGGTTTCCTGGCGCTTCGCGGGCAAATCTCGTACGTTCCCAATGGTAAGCATGTGGGCTCCATCGGATCGTTGGGCGACACTGGGGAATTGCAGAAATTCATCAAGGACAATGACTGGAACGAGATTCATATCATCGCGCGCGGCAACACGTTGACCCAGCTGATCAACGGCCATGTCATGAGCATCGTCATCGACGATGATGCCGCCAATCGAAAAATGGGGGGCGAGATTGGCATTCAATTACACCGCCTTCCCAACGCGGCCATGAAGATGGAGACGCGCCACATCCGCATCAAGACCTTGTAGGAATGAACAAGGAGAAGGCAGGATATCGCCTGTTTGCCCTTTTGGTATGGACCTGTGCCTTAGCCGCCGGAGCAGATTGGTTATCCAAACGAGGCGACCCTCAGCAAACGGGCTGGCAAAGAGAAGAGAAGTTCCTGACTGTACGCACCGTGAAAGGACTTCGCCTCCTTTGGAAGCGGAAACTCAATGACGGCCCGAATGGGCTGACTGACCCTTTAATCCTTGGCCCAATTATTACTCACCGGGGCATTAAGGAGCTGGTATTTGTAAAGAACAGCGCCGATACGGTCTATGCCGTGGATGCCGACCTGGGAACAATTTTTTGGAGCCGCCATCTCGAAGGGGTTACGCCCAAAGCTTCCACGCCAAACGCACTGTGCGCGGAAACCTCTCGCATTACGCCGGTGATGGCCCCGGCTGCCGAAAAGCCAGAAAACCATGCGGCGGAAGATGACGACCACTTCTCTGACGGTAACAAGCCGCTTTACGTCTTATCCGCTGATGGCACTCTTCACGCGCTTCGTCCCAGCACCGGCGGGGATTTTTCACCTTCGCGTCAACTCTTGCCGCCTAACGCCAAGCCGGCGAGCCTAGATACAACTGAGGACGTTCTGTACGCCGCAACCTCCTCGGTGTGCGGAGGTACCCCCGATCGCATTTGGACTCTAAATCTGAAGATCGGCTCAGATCCGCAATCCCAGCCCTGGCGAGGCAATAACCAAGAGCTGACCGTTTTCCAATGGAAAGGCCGAGACCTGTTCGCAGAATGGACGGGCAGCGATAAACCAGCCTTCCGGAATGCAAAAAACGATCGCTTACTTTTCCAAAACACGGCACTCAAATCCGCTCGCCTCGGAGGTCTCGCCACTTGGCAGGATGCCGCAGGCACGCGCTGGATCGACACGACTTCTGCCGCTGGCGTCACGGCCTTCCAAGTGACTGGTTCAAAAGATCAGCCCGTGGCGATACCATCATGGACTTTACGCAATTTCACCGCTGCTGGTCCACCAGTCGTGGCGAATGGCATTCTCTACTTTCTTTCCGACGCGGTTCGTGGAAATGGGAGTCACCTTGCCTTACATGCTCTCGACGCTCTTAACGGCAACGAACTGTACACGAGCGGCGGCATCATTACGTCTCATTCGTCCTCCAAAAACATCGCCATAGCCAATGGACATGTCTGCTTTAGTGCCACCGATGGCGTACTCTATTGTTTCGGTCTTCCATTCGAGATGTAAGATGGTTTTCTTGGTTAGTATGCCCATTTCTAAACGATTGACCGTATTGTTTTCCCCTGCCTGTGTTGCCTTCGCGCTCTTCACCGGTACCGCGAAAGCAGATCTGCCGGAAGGATACGGTAAAACCGCAACCATTCGAGTTTGCGGAAGCTGCCACTCGCCGGAACGGGCGACCTCGCTTCATCAGGGCCGTCAGGCTTGGGAAGAAACAGTAACGAAAATGGCCAAGTTGGGCGCGCAAGGGACGGAGGATGACTTTGATGCCATTTTGTCCTATCTCTCAAAAAATTTCGGCCTTGAGGTCCCCGGCCCGCTGAACATAAACAAAGCAACCTCTGTTGATTTGGAGACCACTCTACTCCTGCGAAGATCCCAGGCGAGAGCCGTTATTCAGTACCGGTCGCAGAATGGAGACTTCAAATCCATCGACGACCTTCGAAATGTTCCCGGCCTGGATTTCGCAAAAATAGAAGCGAAGAAAGCCCGCATCGTTTTTGCGCCTCTCACGGATGCAAAAATTAAGGCTGAAGTAGTTCATTAAAATACCGGCATGCGAACACTCTGGCTTGGGGTCCTTTTGGCTGCTATCACAAGCGTACTGATCCTAGGCGCTGACTGGCCTATGCAGGGCGGAAATTCTCAGCGAAACGGCTGGGTCAGGTCTGAGCGGTATATTAAAAAAGAAAACGTCAGCACTCTCCAGCTGCTTTACAAATATCAGGCCGATAATCTCGCCAAGGGCCTGAATTCTTTAACCCCTCCCATCATCAACGGCAATCTCATTACCTATCGAGGTTTCAAGGAAATGTTGATATTCGGCGGAAGTTCGGACAAGGTGTTTTCGGTCGATGCCGACCTCAACGCGCTTCTCTGGGCATCCCGTATCGAGTATCGGGGCGATCAACCGCCCTTGCAAACTTCGACGGCTGTTTGCCCCGGCGGCCTGACAGCGCCGGTCATGATGGCGGGCAGCAGTTCCGCTCCGATTCACTTTACTGCTTTGGCTGGCCGCAACCCCGCGGCTTCGGGAGTTAACGCCGCCAAACCTTCCCCTTATTTCCCTCCGCTTGCACAGAGCGTTTATCCGCTGTTACCAACAACCCTGACGCAACTTGCCGCCTTATACGCGGTAAGCAGCGACGGTTTCTTACACGTATTGAACAGTTCCACAGGCCAGGATCTGCTTCCGCCCTTCAAATTTCTGCCGCCCAACGCCAAAGTCACCAGCATGAATATTCGGGACAATGTTGTCTATGCGACCACGGCGGATAAATGCGACGGCAATCTGAATGCGCTCTACGCCCTTGATCTTTTGAGCAGTGCCAAAAAAGTCGCCTCATTCGTCACGAAGGCTGGTAACTTTTCCGGCGCAGGTGGCACTACGATTGGCAACGATGGAACAATCTATGTGCAAGTAGCATCCGGGCCGGGCGACCGAGCGGGAAAACCTCATGAAACGATTTTCGCTTTGACCCCGAAGGATCTAAGAATCAAGGACTACTTCACGCCGCCAGGCAAACCCCTCGACAAGAAAAGCCTGGCAGCCCCGGGCATCACTCCCCTGGTGTTCTCAGGAAAGGGCAAAGACATGCTCGTGGCGGGCGGCAGAGATGGCCGTTTGTATCTGCTGGACTCAACATCGCTGGGTGGCACGGATCACCACACGCCGTTGTTTCAAACCGATGTGATCGCGACCCGCAGCAAGAACTATGACGGAAACGGCTTTCGGGGCACATTTTCAAGTTGGCAGGATGCTGATACCAACACCCGATGGATCTATGCCCCGCTATACGGACCTCCGAACGCCGCAGCCCAATGGACCGGGGGCGCTAATAATCCATCGACCGGCAGCATTGTTGCCTTGAAGGTCGGAGGACCGAATGGGCAGGGAACGTTGCAGCCAGTTTGGATTTCGCGTGACGTGGCCTCGCCCGCCCCCGTCGCCATCGCGAGCGGAATGGTATTTGCCCTGTCCACCGGCGAACCGCCGCGAACCGCCAAGAAGAATGGCAAGCCTTACAGCGTCCCGGAGTGGCAGAAAATGTCCAGCCATGCGACGCTCCACGTTTTTGACGGAGTCACGGGAAAAGAACTTTATTCAAGCGGCAACGCCGTTTCCAGCTATTCTCACGGCGGCGGCTTGGCAATTGCCAATGGCCGGGTATATTTCAACACTCATGAAAATACCGTTTACTGTTTCGGGTTCCCTAAAGAGCAGCCGCAGTTGGCGGAGCAATAACGAAACGGATTGTAAGAGAAAGACCTTCATGCGAATACTCCCCTGTTTTCTGATCGCCTCCCTTTACGCCTTGGGCGGGTCCGCAGACTGGCTGACCGATGGAGGAGGCCCCCAGCGAACCGGCTGGCAAAGAGACGAGCATGTCTTGACAAAGGACAATGTCAAGAACCTCAAAATCTTATGGAAGCTCAAATTGGACAACCAGCCGAGGGAAATGCACTCTCTGTTTCCGCCGCTGATTGTCAGCGACGTCCAAACCGGGAGTGGTCCTAAACAAATTGCCATCGAGGCCGGAATCTCGGACAATCTTTATGCCATCGACGTGGAAACCGCCAAAATCATCTGGCAAAAACACTTCGACTACCCGCCCATCAAAGAGGGCCGAGGATTGGACGCCGGTGATCCTCTTTGTCCAGGCGGGCAAACGGCAACACCCATGGTTGGACCGCCCGACGCTTCCGGCAACAGGACCCTGTATGCGCTCGCCGGTGACGGCAAGCTTCACTTCATCAATGTTGCCAGCGGTGAAGAAACCGCGCCCGCCGTCAAATTCACTTTCGGGAACGCTAAAGCTTACGCGCTCAATATGTGGAAAAGCGTTATCTTCACCACTACCTCGCAGCGATGTAACGGCAGCCCCAATCAGGTGTGGGCCATGGATGTCAACGACCCGGAAAAAAAGGTGATGACCTTCAATCCTCGCAGTGGCGGCCTTTGGGGACGGACAGGCGCTGCCATTGATTCCACGGGAACGGTTTGGGCGCCGACCGGCGATGGCATCTACGATCCCGAGAACCGCACCTTCGGCAACGGTCTGATTGGAGTGAGGGTGGAAGGGAAGCAGCTTCAACTAAGCGACTGGTTCGAACCCGTCAACTGGTCCTGGATGCGTAAGCGCGACCTTGACATGCAAGTCACCCCGGCGATCTTCGATTACAAAGGACAGGAACTTTTAGCAATTGCTAGCAAGGCGTGCCGGGTTTACCTTCTCGACACAAAGGCTGCCGGCGGCGACGATCACCAAACGCCCCTGGCCCAAACGCCGCTTCTTTGTAATGAGGAAATCAACTTTGCTTCCGCCGGGATTTGGGGCTCGCTGGCCACCTGGGAAGGTTCGGCAGG